>CAZQIW010000088.1:0-6658 GCA_964593845.1 uncultured Thermodesulfatator sp.
TTTTATTTTTTCTCCTTTTTAAAAATAACTATGGAAAAATAATCCAGTTCTTCTTCAGGGATTTCTTTTAAATTAAAATAAATTTTTTCTTCTAACATAGTGGCTTTTTTTACATAAAAGCTCTGATAATTTTTTAATTTTTCTGCTAATTTTAAAATTTTTTGCCAATTTTTATGAGGTTTCATCAAAATAAGGGTATCAAAATCTTCCTGGTATTTTTCCAGATTATCAGCGTAATTAGCAGGGAGTATTGCTATTTTTTCATCTGCTATGGAAAGATTGGTTGGTATAACTGAAGCCACAGCCGATAAAGAACTAACTCCAGGAACAACCTCAATTTCTACAAAATTTTTAAGAAAGGGATATAAATAAAAAAAAGTAGAATAAAAAGCTGGATCCCCAAGAGTAATAAAAGCTCCTTCTCCAAAAAGATTGAGATGTTTTATAACTTCGTCTGAAAGAGTTTCCCAGTGAGCTTCCAACCCTGCATCTTTAGTTTTTTTCATAGGAAAAAATAAAGAAACAACCTTTTTTTCGTCTAAATTAATAACTTTTTTAATAATAGAGAGTGCCAGATTATCTTTACCTCCTGTGGGAGCAAAAATTAGTGAAACTTCTTCCAGAATTCTTTTAGCCTTAAGGGTAAGTAATTCTGGATCTCCAGGTCCAACTCCTATTACATAAAGCCTGGTTAGCTTTTTCATAACTTTTTCCAAATCAATCTCCTTTCTCAGCTTTGACTATAAAAATTGGATTTAAAGCTTTAAAAACCTTTTGTTCTCCTAACTTTTCAAGACGATTTACCGTGATTTGTGAAACTTCTACTTTAAAATCATGTATTTCCAGAAAATGTAAACTTTTATAGAGAGTATCCAGAGAAATAGCAGTTAAAACCATAAGCTTAAGCTTATCAAAAGCTACGAGAAACTCAAGAATTTCCTTTAGCTTTCCCCCACTTCCTCCTATAAAAACTCTGTCAGGCTCATCAAGCTCTCTCAGACACTCAGGAGCAGAACCTTTAATAATTTTTAAGTTAAAAAGCTCAAACTTTTCTTTGTTCTTTTTTATTATTTCGCAAGCAGCAGGCTCTTTTTCAATAGCATAAACTTTTAACTTAGAATTTAAAAGGGCACATTCCACACTTATAGCTCCTGAACCAGCTCCAATATCCCAGAAGACTCCCTTCCTCGGTAATCTCAATTTATGTATAACCACAGCCCTTACTTCATCCTTGGTAATCATTCCTCTTTTATGAAAAATTTCACTTTCTTTAAGTCCAAAAAATATATTTTGGGCGGATACAAAATTATCAGAAAATTCTTCTTCAAGAGTAATAAGCACAAGGTTAGGTTCTGCAAAATTCTGATTTTTTATTTCTTCTGGCTTTCCAGAAATAATTTTTTCTTCTTCACTTCCCAGCTTTTCGCAAACCCACATTTTTACCTTATCTTTAAAAGGACTATTTTCAAAAACTCGGGCTATTCTTGCTGGATTATTCTGTGAATCAGTTAAAATTGCAAGCTTTTTATAAATTTTTAGAAAGTTTAACAAATCCTCTTCTTTAAAAGTTCTTCCGTGAAAACTTAGAGAAAAAAATTCCCACCAGTTTTCTTTAATTAAAGCCCCTGCTTTTTGCAGAGAAGTTAAGTCTGGGAAAATTTCTACTTTTTCCTTTCCAAAAACTTTTATAATTCTTTGCCCTATACCAAAGTAAAGAGGATCTCCAGAGGCTAAAACTGCTACACTCATTTTTTCTACACTTTCTTTAAGAATTTTTAAAAGTTCCTCAACTTTTTTACAAATTTTTACCTTTTCTTTTACCTGGGTATAGATTTCATATTTTTCAAAAATTTTAAGGGTGCCAGGAAAAGCTAAGACCAAAGGCACCTCAAGGAGAATTTCACGAGCTTTTTTCTCAAGAGGCTTAAAACCAATTCCTATAAGGTAAATTTTACTCTCCATCTTTTGCTTCTTCTTTTACCTCTTCTTCTGGCTCATATTCAGGCTCAAGTTCAGGTTCAAGAAAGTAAATTTCCATAATCCAGCCGTTCTCTTTTCTAAGTTTTCTTCTAAGTTCAATAAGTTCTTCTTTTACTTCTCTGAGTTTTCCAGAAAGAAGCACCTCTTTTTCAGTTCCTAAGTAAGCTCCCCAGTAAATCTTTAAATTTTCCTGATTAAACTTTTTGTAACTCTCATAATTATCCAAAAATACTACGGTGTTTTCCTTTATTTCAGAAAGTTTTTTTAATTCTCTTGGTGTGGTAAAAAGAAGGGAGCTTGCTACCCTGGTTAAAGGAACTTTGTGTTTAGCACTTAAAATCTGAAAGGCTGAAATTCCTGGAATAACTTCAAATTCAATAGGAATTTTCTTTTGCACCTCTTTAAATATTTCTATATGTCCATCGTAAATAGAAGGGTCTCCCCAGACAAGAAAACCTGCTTCTTCGTAAGATTCTTTTTCTAAAACTTCTGCTAAAATTTCTGCTTTTTTTCTCCTCCAGCAAACTACAGCTTCTTTATATTGGAAACTCCTTCGCCTCTCTGGAAATGGAATTTCAACTATTTTGAAATCTCGGTTGCTACGAATTTTATAAAGAATTTCTTTTCTTTTTTCTGTAAGCTCTTTCTTTTTACTTGATTTTAAAGGAATCAAAAATAAAGGCAATTTTTTTATTAAATCTACAGCTTCCAGAGTTAAATACTTAGGGTCTCCTGGTCCCATTCCTATTAAATAAACTTTTTTTATCATCCTTTCATCCTCAAAAGGGCATTAATCACTGCACAGGTAGCAGGAGTCCCTCCTTTTCTACTGATGTTAGTAATAAAAGGAAAGTCCTGCTTAGAAAGGAGAATTTTTGATTCCAGAGCATTTACAAATCCCACAGGCATCCCTATTACCACTATATTTTTTTCTCCCTTTTGGTTTAATATTTCTATAGTTTTTAAAAGAGCTGTAGGAGCATTTCCGATGGCAATGATACCAATATTAGGCTCTTTTTCCAGAGCAAGCTCAATTGCCTTTTCTGTGCGAGTGCCCCGACACTCCTTTACTTCAGAAAGATAACAAATTACTCTGGAATTCCCCAGATATTTTCGGGAAATGCCTGCTTTCATCATCTCTACATCTACAAGAATGTCTTTTCCCTCTCTCAAGGCTTTTAAAGCCTGAGAGATAGCATCTTTGTGAAAAATCATAGTATCTTTATACTCAAAATCTGCCGTGGCATGAATAACCCTTTTTACAATCTCCCTTTCCTCCTCTGAAAAAGAACTTAAATCCGCTTCTCTCTCAATAATCTCCATGCTCTTTTTTTCTATCTCCTCTCCTCTAAGCACTTTTACAAAACCTCCTCTATAAAATGCACATAGCTTCCTAAGGTATTTTTGTATCTGTATCCTTCAAACCATGTGTTTCCATAAAGGTCCTTTACTCTGTAAATTTTTTTAATCTTCTTAAGCTCTTTTGCTTTGGTATAATGAAATTCATGCCCTCTAAAAAGCATATTCTTTTTAAATAAAAAAGCTTCATCAAGCACCTTTACTTCTCTATAGCCTAAGTGCAATCTATCCATAGCTATTTCTAAGGGTAAAATTCCTGCCATAGGATAGCTCTTTCCCTGATAAACCAGCTTTTCAGAAAGATAAATTAAGCCTCCACACTCAGCATAAAGAGGCTTCCCTTCTTCAGCCCATTCTTTTAGAAGCTTTTTCATACTTTTATTTTCACTTAAAATCTCAGCATAGAGTTCTGGATAACCTCCTCCAATGTAAATGGCATCTGCTTCATCTGGAAAATTTTCGTCTTCAAGAGGGCTAAAAAAACTAATGTCAAAAGACTTTTTAAGACTATCAAGAAGGTGCGTATAATAAAAACAAAAAGCTGAATCCAGAGCAATGGCTATTCTCTTAAAAGAAGATTTAAAAAAGAGCTGAGGCTCTGATAAATGACTAAAGTCTTTTTTAGAACTTAGGCTTGCGATGGCTTCCAGATCAAAATTTTTTTCTATCAATTCTTTTAAATAACCAAGCTTTTCTTCTGTAAAAACTCTATCCTGTGGCATATAAAGCCCTAAGTGTCTTGAAGGAATTTCAAAGTCAGTTTTCTTAGGAAGAAAACCCAGGACTTTAAATCCTTTTAATGCTTTAAGAAGCCTTTGAAGATGCTTTTCTGAAGAGACCCGATTTAAAACCAAATAAAGTTCAATACCTTCCTTTTGAAGAAGCTCTCTAAAACCAAGTGCAATAGCTGATACAGTTTCAGCCATACCAAAGGTATCAATCACAAGCAACACAGGAAGCTTAAGTCTTTTCGCAACTTCAAAGGTGGAAAAATCTCCATCAAAAAGCCCCATCACTCCTTCAATTACAGAGAGTTCTGCCTTTTTAGCATATTTCCAAAACCAGTTTTCAAGATTTTTTTCCATACTAAAAAGATCCAGATTTACAGACGGAACACCACTTACCAGTTTATGCCAGCTTGTGTCTATATAATCCGGTCCCACTTTAAAAGGCTGAATCTTTACTCCCTTGTCTCTCAGAGCTTTCAGCAATCCTAAGGTAACTGTAGTTTTTCCGCAACCGCTGTGAGTGCCAGCTACAATGAACCCTTTAACCATACTTTAAGCTCTCTTAAAAATTTTTGATTTTCCTTTCTCTTTTTAAGAGATACTCTAATATAATTGCCGTCAAGCCCGTAAAAATTGTAACAATTTCTCACAAGAATTCCTTTTTTTAATAAATATTCTGTAAAATCAAGTCCTTTGGGTAAATATAAAAGATAAAAGTTAGCTACACTTGGAAAAAATTGCACTTTTAATTTCTGCAGCCCTGCCTCTATATATTTTTTTTCCTTTTTAAAAAATTCCAGACTCTTTTTTATAAAAGTATCATCACTAAGCACAAAAATGCCCAAAGTTTGCGCAAACACATTTACACTCCAGGGCTCTTTATATCTTTTTAGTTTTTCAATAAGTCTCCTATTCGCTACGAGATACCCAAGTCTTACCCCTGCCAATCCAAAAAATTTGGTAAAAGAGCGAAAAACTACTAAATTAGGGTAAAAAGAAGCTTCTTTTACAAGGCTTTCCTCCTCTACAAACTCAATAAAGGCTTCGTCTATTAGAAAAGTAATCTCAGGATAACTCTCAACCAGCTCTAAAATTCTCTTTTTTTCTATCAGCCAGCCTGTGGGATTATTGGGATTACATAAAAAAATCGCCTGAAATTTTTCTTTTTTTAAAGTTTGTATTAGGTTTTCAAGAAGTTCCTCTTTTTCTAAGCTAAAAATTCGGGTAATCTCTTTTACTCCAGCAAGCCTGCAAGCCCTTTCATATTCAATAAAAGTGGGCTCAAGGATAAGCACTTTAGAAGGAGCTAAAGCTCTCACAGAAAGATAAATAAGCTCTGTGGAACCATTTCCACAAAGTATAGTCTCTTCTGAAATTTTATATTTTTCTGCTATAGCTTTTTTCAACTCTAAAGCTTCAGGATCAGGATATTTTTCAAGAAAGCTTAAGGCTTCTTTAATTCTTGTGCGAATTTTTTTTAACATCTCTGGAGAAATAATTAAAGGGTTAGTTGAAGCACTAAGGTCTATAATCTCAGAAGGAGATATCTTACATGCCTTAGCTACTTTGTAAATATTTCCCCCATGAGGAAGTTTTTTTAAAATACTTGTAAATTCTGAATTAATTTTCATAAAAATTTCCTTATTAATAAAGCTCTTAACATTAAAATTCCCACTAAAAAAAAGAACGAACTTAAAATTACTATATTCGCAGCTTCCTCTACAAGTTTTGAAAAATCAGGTTTTAAGTCTTCGCCTATATAAGGCTTTTCAACAAGCACTCCTCCATAAGTAGAAGGACCTCCCAATTTTACTCCCAAAGCTCCTGCCATAGCAGCTTCTGGCACACCACTATTAGGACTTAAGTGTTTTCTTCCATCTCTCAGCATAATTTTAAAAGCGCGACAAGCTGAACTTTTTCCTTTTAAAAATAAAGTAGCAAGCACTATTAAAAAACCCGCTATTCTTGCTGGAACATAATTAAAAAGGTCATCCATTCTTGCTGAAAACCAGCCAAAATAACGATACCTTTCGTTTTTATAACCCACCATGGAATCAAGGGTATTTACTGTTTTGTAAAGAACGAGCCCTGGAAGCCCTCCCAGAGCAAGATAAAATAAAGGAGCAATTACAGCATCATTCAGATTTTCTGCAAGGCTTTCAACCACTGCAATCCTAATTTTTTCAGGAGAAAGACGCTCTGTATCTCTTCCAACAAGAGCTTTAAGCTCACGCCTTGCTTTTTCAATCTCTCCTTTTCTTAAAAGGTTTTCCACTTTTTTTCCAGCGGAAACCAGCCCCTTTAAAGCCAGGAACTGGCTGATAAAAAAGATTAAAATACCTTCTAAAAAAATTCTTACTAAAAGCGGGCTTTGTTTTTGAAATTCTCTTATCCCATAAACTACTAAAAAAGCTATTAAAAACCAGAAAGAAGTAGTTACGAAAAAAAGACAAACTCCCTGAGCTCTTTCTGAAAGAAAGCTAATTTTTCGTAAAAATTTTTCGGCTTTTTCTATAAATTTTCCTATAGCCACTACTGGATGAGGAATAAAGGCAGGATCTCCTATTAGAAAATCCAGAAAAAAAGCCCCT
>CAZQIW010000089.1:0-6588 GCA_964593845.1 uncultured Thermodesulfatator sp.
TTTGCTCCTTTCCTGTTTTAAAATGATTTATATAAGGTATTTTAACATGTTTGAATATTCTTTACAATATTTTTTATTTGTAATAACCTTAAAATATCCTCCAGAAATTTGACCACATGGTAAAAATTGAAAATGGAAAGCATCTTAAAAAAGAAGGTTGCTTTGAAGAAAACACAGAGGTTAACGAAGAAGTGAGTAAAGTATTACAATTTATATAGATTACATCAGGCATTAAGGTATAGAACGCCAGATAAGATGTATTATGAAGTAGAGTTGAAAATTTCGCAAAAAGCTGTTAAATTTTGATCCAAAAATAGAAATCAGTATAAAAATTGTAGGGGGGTAGAAATATAGTGATAAAAGTCACTTATAGTGAAGATACAATAAATTTTGCTTTACCTAAAACTTTTTTTAAAGACGCTACCCTAAGAAAATTTTTAAAGTATATACGAATTTTAGAAATAGTAAATAAATCTACAGCATCTGATGAGGAAATAGAAAAAATAGTGAAAAGTGTTAAAGAGATTGGAAAAAAGGAAATAGAAAATTTATTGAATGAAAAATAAAATAGTTGTTGATGCAAATATTTTGTTTTCTGCTTTGTTAAAAAAAGAAAATCCATATATAAAAATTTTGATAAATGCAAATTGTAAATTTTTTGCACCAAAGTTTGTGTTTGTGGAACTTTTTAAACATAAAGATAAAATTCAAAAATGTTCTTCTCTTTCCGAAGAAGAACTTTTAGAACTATTAGAAATTGTTCTGGAACGTATAGAATTTATTTCTCTAAAACAAATAGATAAATCAACGCTTCAACAAGGTTATGAACTTGCTACAATTGATTCTTCAGATGCGCCTTTTATTGCTTTATCCTTATTTTTAAATGCCAATCTTTGGACAGGAGACAAAAAATTATGTAAATATCTAAAAATAAAGGCTTTGATATTTGTATAAGCACACAAAAACTATCTCAAATTTTGGAGCTTTAACATGTTTGAATTTTCTTTACAACATTTTTATTTTTACCTTCTTAGCAACTTTTATAAAAAATCTTTGCTAAAAACACTTTAAAAATTTAAAAAATTTAAAAAATAACCAATTTAACACAGCTTTTTAATCCATTATTTATTCTTTAAACAGCTAATTCAGCTTGACAGATTATTATTATTATGTATAAAACTATATTATAAAATAGTTGCAATTTAGAGATGGAAAAACAAGTTGTAATAATTGCTAATAGACTTCCTTTTAGTGTTAAAAAAGATCTTTCATTTGTTAAAAGCCCAGGAGGACTGGTTTCAGGACTGGAAACTTTTTTAAAGAAGTCAGGAATAAAAGATTATATATGGATTGGTTGGCCAGGTTCTTATTTTGATAAAAAGAAATTTGAAATAATAAAAGAAAAAAGTCAAAAATATAAAAGCTATCCTGTATTCATTCCTGCAAAACAACTGGATAAATTTTACAATGGTTTTTGCAATAAAACCTTATGGCCTCTTTTTCATAACTTTACCAGCTATGTAGTATATGATGAAACCTACTGGAATAGCTATGTGACAGTAAACCAAATTTTTTGCGAAGAAACCTCTAAGTATATTTCAGAAAATTCTATAGTATGGATTCATGATTATCATCTTATGCTTCTTCCACTTTTTTTAAGGGAACGGTTTCCTAATATTATGATAGGCTTCTTTTTACATATTCCCTTTCCTCCTCCTGAAGTTTTTATGCAGCTTCCCTGGAGAAAGGAAATTTTGGAAGGTCTTTTAGGTTGTGATTTAATAGGCTTTCATACTTATGAATATACCACTAACTTTTTAAGAAGTCTTTCCCGCACCTTAGGAATTGATCATAAAATGGGAGGTCTCTTTTATCAGGATAGATTTATAAAAGTAGATACTTTCCCTATGGGAATAGACTTTGAGCTTTTTCACAATGCTAATAGAAAAAGAAATATAAAAAAGTTTGTTAAAAGTCTAAAATCTCAACTTAAAGGAAAAAAGGTTATTTTTTCAGTGGACAGACTGGATTATACTAAAGGTATATATAACAGACTTCTTGCCTTTGAAGAACTTTTGTTAAAACGTCCTGATTTACATGAAAAAGTAGTTTTAATTATGGTAGTTGTCCCTTCAAGGGAAGGAGTGGAGCATTATCAAAGGATGAAAAAGCAACTTGAAGAAAAAATTAGCGAAATAAACGGTAAATTTGGCAAAATTAATTGGATTCCTGTATTGTATTATTATAGATTTTTGAGTTTTGAAGAATTAGTAGCTCATTATCTGGCTACTGATATAATTTTGGTAACTCCTTTAAAAGATGGAATGAACCTAATTGCCAAGGAGTTTGTAGCTTCAAGAAATGATTTGAGAGGAGTTATTATCTTATCTGAATTTGCAGGAAGTGCCAAAGAACTGGGGGAGGCTATTATAGTTAATCCTAATTCTGTAAAAGAACTTGCTCGTGCTATAGAAAAAGCAATAGAAATGTCCGAAGAAGAGCAAGAAGAACGTCTTTCCATAATGCAGGAAAGGTTGAAAAGATATAATATAGTCAAATGGGGGCAAGATTTTTTTAATACTTTGCAAAATCTTTATCAGGAAAAAGAAAAACTAAATACAAAGTTTTTAAATCCTGCTATTATCAATCAAATAAAAACAGTTTTTAACAAAGCCTCTCAACGTATTATTTTTCTGGATTATGATGGCACTCTTGTTCCAATAGTTTCTAAACCATCTTTAGCAATTCCCGATAAAGATGTTAGGAATCTTCTTGATAGACTCTCAAACATTCCTAATACTGATGTAGTAATTATTTCTGGAAGAAAAAAAGAAGACCTGGTAAAATGGTTTAAAGGTCTTAAAGTAAATTTTATTTCTGAGCATGGAATTTTTATTAAAAGAGTAAACAAAGACTGGGAGCCTTTAGTAAATATTTCTCCTGATTTTAAAAAGACTATAAGAAACATCATGGAAATGTATGTAGATCGTCTGCCTCAATCTTTTATAGAAGAAAAAGAATTTTCCATTGTATTTCATTACAGGAATGCAGATCCAGAGCTTGCAAGTTTGAGAGTTGCAGAGTTAATTGATGAGCTTTTGATTTTAACAGGAAATATGCAGGTAAATGTGCTTTTAGGGAATAAAGTAGTAGAAGTAAGACCTGCAGGTATTGACAAAGGAGTAGCTGCTAATATACTTTTAAAAGAAAAAAATTATGATTTTATTTTAGCCATGGGGGATGATGTAACAGATGAAGATTTATTTAGAGCTTTGCCTGAAGAAGCTATTACCATTAAAGTAGGTTTAGCAAAATCCATTGCTAAATATAGTGCAAAATCTTATAAAGATGTAAGAGATTTAGTAAGTGCTTTGGTAAAAAATGAAAACTAAGCCTTTTATTTTTAAAACTGAACTTTGGATTCCTCAATATACTGGTATAAAAGTTACTTCTATTAAGGAATTTATTGAAGCGTTAAAAGTAATTGATAAATTTTCTATTTTCTATCACATGTATATAAACATTTTTAATTACCATAATTTGCCAGTTTATTATACTAATAGTTTTGCCCATTGGTTTTATAAAAATAATTATCTTTTACTTGCAGAAAAAATTTCTATAATAGATCCTATGGATTATTACGATCTGGAAGAACTTAGAAAAGATCTGGTGGCTGTTTTAGAAAAAAATTATAAGGAATTTTACGATCTTGAAGAGTTAAAAAAACATTTTATTGAGGTATTAGAAAAAAAGTCTAAAGAGAACTTTTTGAAAAAAACACAGGTGCCTTTTTACTTTATAAAAGCTGATAGGTGCATTCTGGAATATGGTGAGAAAGCTACCAATCTGGAAGAGTTTATAGAAGGTATTAAAAAGTCCAGCATAAATTCTCTTTTTTATCATTTAGTAACATCCCGAATAGAAAATAGGACCCTTTTAAATGACTATTCAGCTTGGTTATTTAATATAGGAGAGGCTAAAAAAGCTGAACTTATTAGTAAATTAGATCTTTATACTATGAATCTTTATGAAATAAAAAAAGAAATAATAAAAATACTGGAAAGTTGAGTATGATAGAACAGTATATTCCTTTTGTAGGTGAAGAAGTTATTAATGAACTTTTTTTACTTAGTAAAAATCTTCAAAATTTAAAAGTTCTTCATGTTAATTCTACTCGTAAAGGTGGAGGTGTTGCTGAGATTCTTAACAGATTAGTTCTTTTAATGAATGAGTTAGGAATCAAAACCGAGTGGAAAGTAATAGAAGGGGATGAAAAATTTTTTAGTTTTACTAAAAAGCTTCATAATTTACTTCATATCCCTTCTGGTCAATCTTTTGGAAGTGAGGAAATTACTTATTATTTAAAAATTACCTATGAAAACTGCAATAAAATTAATACAGAAAACTATGACATTGTATTTATCCACGATCCCCAACCTATGGGATTGATTATTAAAAAACTTCCCGGGCAGAAATGGATCTGGAGATGCCATGTAGATACTTCTACCCCAGATCCCAAAGCCTGGGATTTTTTAGAAAATTTTTTAAATGCCTATGACGCTTGTATTTTTCACATGCCTGAATTCATTTATGAAAAAATTGCTATACCTACCTATACTATTCGTCCTTCTATAGATCCTCTTCATCCTAAAAATGTAGAGCTAAATGAAGAAGAAATAAAAAACATTTTGGTTAAATTTGGAATTGATCCTGAAAAACCCATTATTCTTCAGGTATCCCGTTTTGACAGATTAAAGGATCCTTTTGGAGTTTTAAAAGCTTACAAATTAGTAAAGAAAAAATATGATTGTCAGCTTATTTTAGTAGGTTCCTTTGCCTCTGATGATCCGGAAGGAGAACAAGTTTATAGAGAACTTCTTAATCTCGCTGCAGACGAAAAAGATGTATTTATTCTAAATTTACCTCCAGATAGTCATAAAGAAATTAATGCATTCCAAAGAGGAGCCACTGTAGTTATTCAAAAATCTCTAAAAGAAGGCTTTGGTCTGGTGGTTTCAGAAGCTATGTGGAAGGCAAAACCTGTAGTAGGTTCTAATGTAGGTGGAATAAAAAGACAGATTGTGCATGGAATTACAGGTTATTTGGTTAATAGTATTGAAGGTGCAGCCTTTAGAATTAGGCAATTTCTTGCTAATGCCGAACTTAGAAAATTAATGGGAATTCATGCTAAGGAAAGGGTGCAGCATAGATTTTTAATTATTCGTCATCTTAGAGACTACCTGGTGCTTATATCCCAGCTCCTACAAAAGCGTTCTGAATAAAAATTTAACAAACTCCACATCTTTTACATATTCCTACTTTACAGAAAGGAGTAAGTTTTCCCTCTATAGCTTTTTTCCACTCCTCCCATAAATAACTTTTCTTTAGCCCTGTATCAATCTTATCCCAGGGAAAAGAAGTCTGGGGAGAAGGTTCAGGTTTGAGTATAGATTGAATATCTGGTATTTTTTTCATAGCTTTTTTTAGATTTTCTCCATCTGCCTGAGAGATTAAAAAATCTTTTAATCTCCTGTTTCCTCTTATTATAAGAGTTTGAAGCAAGGCTTCTTTAGGAGTATCTATTTTTAGATCTCTTATATAATAAAGCTGTTTTCTTATAAAATTTTTTTTCTCTTCCATTTCCTTTAAATCTGGAAATGAGTGCCATTGAAATGGAGTATGAGGTTTAGGAACAAAAAAAGAAAAAGTAAAAGAAAAATTCAGTCTGTATTTCATTTTTAATATTTTTTTTATAAAATTTACTGTATCTTCAAGGTCTTTTCTGGTTTCTGTGGGTAACCCCAGCATAAAATAAATTTTTACATTCTTCAATCCTTTTTTCTGAAATTGTTCCAGAGCCCAGAAAATATCCTCCTCAGCTAAATTTTTATTTATTACTTTTTTCAATCTTGGAGAGCCTGTTTCTGGTGCTACAGCAACACTTCTGGTTCCTGTAAGTAACTCCAGAAAATCCTCATTTAGGGCATCTATTCTCAAAGAAGAAAAGGTAAGAACACAATTTTTTTCTAAAAGCTTTTTTCCTATACTTAAAACTTCTTCTTTATTTGCAAATTCCAAACCTATTAATCCTATTTTAGAATTATCTGGAATATCAGCTACTGCCTGGTATAAAAGATCCTCGGGATAGCTGCGAGGTGGTCTATAAACAAAACCAGCAGCACAGAATCTGCAACCTCTTCCACATCCTTTAGAAATTTCTATTAAATAACTATTAGAAAATTCAGCTTTTTCACTAATTAGTTTGGAATAAATAACTTTTTCTGGTTTTCTGCTTTTTATCACTTTTACACAAGCTTTTTCCTCTATCTCAGGGCAATAAACAAATTCAAGTTCATTAAGCTTAGTGAGAAGTTTTTCTTTTTCAGAAAAATATTCCAAAAACAAAGGAATGAGCTTCTCTTCCATTTCCTCCCATTCCCCAAGCAAAAATGCATCTATAAAAGGAAAAAGTGGCTCAAAATTAAGCCACAATGCCACTCCTCCTGCCAAAACTATTTCCTTACGCTTACGAGGCTCAAGAGGAATTTCTGCTTGTTTTAAAATTTTTATTACATTTATATAATCCAC
>CAZQIW010000090.1:0-6584 GCA_964593845.1 uncultured Thermodesulfatator sp.
CTCCTTCCAGACCTAACTGCTCAAAAAGAGTTTTTTTAGCTCTTTCTATTAAATCTCCCATAACTCTCCCCCTTTTTTAATTTTCACAATACACCTCTACTCTATTCTTTCCATTTTTTTTGGCTCTGTAAAGTGCCTGATCTGCTTTTTTAATAATATCCCATAAATTCTCCCCATTAATTCCCTGAGCAATTCCTATACTTACCGTAACTTTCAATCCCGGCACTTCTTCATATTCTATTTTACTAAACATTTCCCGAATCCTCTCTGCCACCTTTTTTGCTTCTTCTATATTCGCTCTATAAAGCACAACCAGAAACTCTTCACCTCCATAACGAATTGCATCATCATAGTTTCTTATACATTTTAACAACACTTTTCCTAAATTTGCAAGAACTTTATCTCCAAAAACATGCCCATATGTATCGTTTATTTTCTTAAAATCATCTATATCCATCATTAGCAGTGAGAATCCCATCCTTTTTCGTAATTTAAAATAAAGAACATCTAAATATTTCCGATTGTAAACTTTTGTTAAAGGATCAACCAGAGCTACATGAGTTACTTTTCTTAAAATATCCGTAGCAGTAATAATACCCACTACTTTTCCATCTTTATCCACTACTGGAAGATGTTTAATCTTCTTCTTTTCCATAAGCTCCATTGCTTCATATACTGTAGCATTTTCTAAAATTGTAAAAAATTCTCTTTTAGGTTTACATTTTTCTATAAACTCTCCTATTTCCATATCTTCACAGTTATGAGACAAAGCATAAATTATATCCCTTTGAGTAATTATATTAAATGCCTTATCTTCTTTTTCTACTATTACACTTCCTATTTCTAAACCACTCATCATTTCTATCGCATGAACCATCTTATTACTAACTGAAAGGGTTACAGGATTGGGAGTCATTACCTCTCTCACCAGAATCTCTCCCATCTCTCTCCTCCCTATCCTTTATCAAGCTTCTGCTTCCTTCTTTAACCATTTTTCTAAAACTTCTTTTAACTTCTCCTTTCTCACAGGTTTTGCAATGTAATCATCCATCCCTGCAGCCAGACATTTCTCCCTATCACCTTCTAAAGCATGTGCTGTCATAGCAATAATAGGAGTATGCCTTTTTTCTCCCTCAAGTTTCCTTATCTCTCTTGTTGCTTCATAACCATCCATCTCTGGCATCTGACAATCCATAAGAATCAAATCATAAGTATTTTTCTTTACCGCCTCTACTGCCTCTTTTCCATTACTTGCTATATCCACACGATAACCCATTTTCTCAAGCATAATCGCTGCTACCTTCTGATTCACAGGATTATCCTCTACCAGAAGAATCTTCTTTTTCTCTTTTTCTGTTTTTACCTCTTCTATAACATGCTTTGTAATAAGCACCTTTTCTTCTTCACCTTCTTTTAATCCCATTACCATTGCTAAACAATCATAAAGCTGTGACTGCCTCACAGGTTTGGTAAGAAATCCTGTAAATCCTGCTTTTTTACTCTCCTTAGCAATACCTACGCGGGTTAAAGAAGTAAGTAAAACAAGCCGAATAGAAGCCGTGGCTTCCTGTGCTTTAAGCTTCTTTGCTAAAGAAAAACCATCTTCTTCAGGCATCATATAATCTATAATAGCTATATCAAAAGGTTTACCAGAAGCAGAGGCAGAAACTGCTTTCTCCAGAGCCTCTTTTGCATTTGAAGCACTTTCCACTATCATACCCCAGCTCTTTACATAATACTCCAATATCCTTCTATTTACCTCATTATCATCCACTATAAGAACTCTTAAACCTTCTAAATTGTAACGAGGCGTAAGTTTTTCAGGTTTTCCTTTACGCAAAGGAATAGTAAAGAAAAATTTTGTGCCTTTTCCTACTTCACTTTCAAAATCTATTTTTCCTCCCATAAGCTCAATCAACTGTTTACATATAGCAAGCCCAAGCCCTGTGCCTCCAAAACGCCTGGTCGTTGAAGCATCCACCTGCTCAAAAGGCTCAAAAAGTCTGGCTCTTGCCTCTTCAGGAATTCCAATCCCTGTGTCTTCCACTTCAAAAAGTAAATTAACATCTCCATTAAGCTCCTCTTTCAACCTTACATAAGTATATACTCCTCCTTTTTCTGTAAATTTTACAGCATTTCCTACTAAATTGATCAAAACTTGACGAATCCTACCAGGATCTCCTATCACCACCTCGGGCACTCCTGCCTCTATTAAACAACCAAGCTCTATTTTCTTCTTTTCTGCTCTCTCTACAAACATTTCCATTACATCCTCTACCATTTGACGAATATTAAAAGGTATCTTCTCAAGCTCCACCTTTCCGCTCTCAAGTTTGGAAAAATCTAAGATATTGTTAATAATTTCAGCTAAGTGATGTCCAGAACGCATAGCAGTCTCTGCATACTCCCTCTGCTGAGGATCTAAATCTGTTTCAAGTAAGATCTGAAGCATTCCTATTATTCCATTAAGAGGGGTTCTTATTTCATGACTCATATTAGCAAGAAATTCACTTTTTGCCCTTGCCAGGCGTTCTGCCTCTTCTCTGGCTCGCACCTGCTCAGATATATCTACAAATGCTTCAAGTAAAATATCCTCACCCCGTAAACGAAGAGGTATCACACTTTTTAATACATGAACCTTCTTCCCACCACTCTTTATCAATCGCATTTCCTTAGCATACACCCTTTCCCCTAAATCAAGCACTGGACAGTGCCCTTTTTTTCGTGGGCAGATAAGCTTACAGGTTTTTCCAATCAACCTTTCTCTTTTATATCCTAAAAATCGCTCAGCAGCAGGATTAAGATCCTTTATCGTCTGGGTGTTAACATCCACCAATACCACTCCCATCGGTAAATTTTCCACAATACTCTTTACTGCTTCTGCTTCACTTTCAGCCTCTATCCTCCGATAAATCTCATTTTGCACAGCTCTTGCAATTTTAAAAGTAATAAATACAAATATCAACCCTATAATCACACCTATTCCTACAGTTATCCCCAGATTCCTGATAAATAATCCCTTGGATTCCTGAGAAATTATCGCAATCTGATTGTGCACTATCTCATTTATTTTCATACCAAGACCTAAAAATCTCTTTACTAAATTCTGCCCTTCCCTTTCTATATCCTCCCTCTCCTTTTCCAGTAAAATCCTTTGCTTGGCAGTTTTTATTAACTCCAATACTAATTCTTTAAAAAGATTAAACTTTTCCTCAATTTTACCACCACACTTTAAATCAATCCGCTCACACAACTTCTTACTAAGAGCTTCTGAAAAACCCGCCTGCATTAAACATGGCTCTATTTTATTTTTGTTTATTTCTTCTAAATGAATCAAATCTTTTGTATAAGGAATCTCATACATTGCATGATAAAGCTCATTTACTTCCTTATCCAGGGTCTCCAAAGCATTTTCTAATAACACCACATTTCTATCCTGATAAAATTTTATAAATTCTTTTTCCCCTTTTTTAAGAGCTGCTATCTTTTTTAATTCAAGCCCTCCCTTTATATCAGATATTAAATAACTTAAATCTAAAAAGCTCCCTTTTATTCTTCTTAAAAGCTCATCTTCTTTCCTGGAAACTTTTAAAAACTCTTTTCTCCATTTTAAAGCCTTTTCTCTCAATCCCCAAAATTCCTGTTTTTCCTTTAAAAACTCTTCACCAATTTTCTTTAATTCTTTATGTTTATTCAGCAACACCTCCAGTTGGTCCAATTTTCTTAACTCTTCTGAAGATTTCTCAACCTCCTTTTCCTCCTTACTCAAACACCTTGCAATCTCTTTTTCCACACTTTCTACACATCCCTGAAAAAGAGTTTCTATCTGGTTAAAATAACCTCTTTCATTTTTTAATTTTTCTATTTTTTTCTGAAGACTCCATAAATTAGCTCCAGTGATAATTACAATTAAAGCTCCTGCACTTAAACCTATTGAAGCTAAAATCAAAACAAGTAAAATTATCCTCTCCTGAAAAAATGAACTTAAAATGTCCTTAATACTATTCTCTGCCGGCTTCATAAGAAAATTCCCTGAAATCAAAAGGTATTACTTTTCCATCTTTTATCACTGTAGCCCATACATAATGGGAAGCTTGATGATCCTCGGATGAAAAGCTTAAAGGAACCCCTATGCCTATATCAAACCTTCCCAGGGACTCAAAAGCATCCACAATACTCTCCCGGGTAATATCCCCCTTTATCTTCTTTAAAGCTTTCACTAAAATACTCGCAGCAATATACCCTTCTAAGGAAACCAAGGTGGGTTTTTTCTCAGGCTCTAACATCTTTAAATCCTTTAAATATCTTCTCACCAGAGGTAAATTCTTATCAAAATAAGGCACTACCTGAGAAATAATAACTCCTTCTCCTGCTAAAGGATCTTTCTTAGCAATAGAAGCCAGAGCTTCACCTCCTATAAAAGAAACAGAAACAAAAATTCCTCTAAATCCGTATTTCCTTAAAATCTTTATAAATCTGGAACAGGAGCTATATGTCCCTCCAAGCACAATTACCCTGGGAGGAGGATTCATCCGTAAAATTCTTGCTGCAGCTTCCTTTACATAAAAAGTATTCCTCGGATACCGCACATGTATTACTTCTTCTTCTTCTTCTTCTTCTTGGAGACCATGCTCTTTAAGCACCGAAAGCCCTGCCCTAAAAATTTCATCTCCATAAGCATCCTTTTGAGTGAAAAATGCTACCTCTGTAGGCTTTATATTGGTATAGGTAAAAATCTCGTCCAATAAATATTTTATCTCTTCGTAATAACTCGCCCGATAATGAAAGACATAACGATTTGGTGGATAAGGTCTTAAAGCACTTGCACCAGTAAAAGGTGCAAAAAAAAGCACCCTATTCTGAATAGCAATAGGCATTGCAACTACTCCAGTGGGTGTTCCTACATTCCCAATAATCCCAAGCACTTTATATTTTTTTATAAGTTCATTCATATTTTTTATTGTCCTTTTAGGATTGTATCCATCATCAAGCACAATTAGTTTAAGCTTTTTTCCACGAATTCCTCCTTCTCTATTTATCCTTTCAAAAAGTGCTTTCACCCCAAAAGAAAATTCTTTTCCAAGAGACGAATTAGGACCTGTAAGAACTGTGGACATTCCAAAGACAAGCTCTTTTGTATTACCGGGAAAACTTTGAGAAACCTCACAAATACCGCATTTAATCCATAAACAAACTGAAAAAACTAAACTTACAAAAATACTAAAACAAATAAATAAACTTTTTTTACTCATTTCACAAAATTATTTTAAACCCTTTTTTAAACCTTACAACACAAATCGTGCTAAAGCTTCCTGTAAATTTTCTACCACTTTTCTCAATTCATGAGAGGTATCTTTTACCTTCTGAGCCTCGGCAGTAGTCCGATCAACTGCTTCTTTTATTTCTCTTCCCACATCCACTACTTTCATTATTTCATCACTTGTTGTATGTGCTTTTTGCACTATATTGTTAACCATTTCTTTTTGTTTTTCTACCTGATAGGCTATTTGATTAGAAGAATCCACTACCTGTGAAATGGTATGAGCAACAGCTTCAATCCCCTGAGTTACGCTATTCACTCTTCCCTGGATTTCTCTAACCATTTCATCTATCTTTTCTATAGAATTAGCTGTTTGCTGAGCTAATTTTTTAACCTCATCAGCCACCACACTAAATCCTTTACCTGCCTCTCCAGCTCTTGCAGCTTCTATAGTGGCATTTAAAGCTAAAAGATTTGTTTGATCAGCTATTTCACTTATAAATTTACTTATAGAACTTATCTTTTCAGAAGCAGAAACTAATTCCTTCACTAAAAGTTCTATATTTTTCAATCCATCCTCTACCTCTTTTGTTACTCCTATAGAATTTTGAGTAGCTTTAACAATTTCACTAACTGCAGAATTGATTTCTTCTATAGAAGAACTAACTTCAGAAGCAAGATGGTCCACTTCAGTAGCTATTACCTGCACCTCTTCAGCTCTCCTCTCTGTATCCTGAGCAGAACCTGTCATCTCCTTAGCTACATTCTCCATCTTCTGAGACTCTGCTAAAACCTTTTCTGAAACTTCTTTTACCCGCATCAACATCTTTCTTATACTTTCTACTACCACTAACAATTTAGCCTGTAAAATAGCCAGCTCATCCTCTCCCTCAATAATATCTTCTCTTCTCTCCCTTAAATCGCCTTGAGAAATTCTTTCCATAAAATTAGTAATTTTTCTTAGTCTGTTTTTCAAAAAGTTAGTAAGCACCTTAGACGCAACAATTGTAGCTGCAATAGATAAACCTATTACTACAATTATAATTCCCAATATTACAGATGCCCTGTTTTCCATTTTCTTTGCTAAGTTAAACACATCTTTTACCATCTCCTGCGTTGCCCTTTGTGCTAAAGAACTTACCTCAATCTCTGCTTTATTGAGATTTTTAACTAACTCTTTCTCTTTTTGCCTGAGAAGGATTATCTCCTTTCGCAATTCTAACATCTTTTTTATATTTTCCTTAAAAGAAAGCACTTTCTCCTTTAACTCCTCTATGTTTTTTCCTCTTTTAAGTTGAGATAAAAGTTCTTCTATCTTCGTGCT
>CAZQIW010000091.1:0-6273 GCA_964593845.1 uncultured Thermodesulfatator sp.
AGCTTAAAAAAGATATAGAGCAGCTCAGATTAGAGCTTGGAAAAGAAATAGAAGAAGTTAAGCTTAAACAAGAGCAGTTACGGGCAGAACTTACAGAAAAAATAGAACAAATAAGGGCTGATCTTATAGAAAAAATAGAAAAAAATAAAACAGATTTAATTCGTTGGATGTTTATTTTTTGGACTGGTCAAGTAGTAGCTATGATAGGAATTTTAAAATGGTTACTTCACTAATCTCTGCTATTTCTAATGGTATCTTTAAAAAAGGATACTTGCTCACATATAAAAATGTTGTAAAATTAAACCTATTATGAGTGTGCTGATAGAGGTTAGTATTTTCCCTTTAGATAAAGGAGAGAGTGTTAGCTCTTATGTAGCCCGGGTGCTTGATATTATTGACAAATCAGGGCTTGATTATCTTCTTACTCCTATGGGCACTATTATTGAAGCTGAATCCTTGGATGAGGTTTTTAAAGTTATAAAAGAAAGCTTTGAGGCTTTGCAAAAAGACTGCAACAGGATTATTATAAACATGAAAGTGGATTACAGAAAGGGAAAATCAGGACGAATAAAAACCAAAGTAAAATCTGTAGAGGAAAAAGCAGGGAAAGTATTAAGCAAAATTTAAGGAGGGATATTTGAGACCAAAAAAAATAGTTTTAGCTTATTCTGGTGGGCTTGATACCTCAGTTATTCTTAAATGGCTTATAGAAAAGTATCAGTGTCCTGTGGTTGCTTATTGTGCTGATCTTGGTCAGGAAGAAGACTGGGAAGAGATTCGTGAAAAAGGGCTTAAATGTGGAGCAGAAAAGGTAATTATAAGGGACTTAAAAGAAGAGTTTGTTAAGGATTATGTATTTTTTGCTATTAAAGCTGGGGCAAGATACGAGGATTGGTATTTACTTGGAACAGCTCTTGCAAGACCACTTATAGCTAAGGAACAGGTTAAAATTGCCAAGGAAGAAGGAGCTGATGCTGTAGCTCATGGAGCAACAGGTAAGGGAAACGATCAGGTTCGTTTTGAACTTACCTATGCTTCTCTTGCTCCAGATCTAAAAATTATTGCTCCCTGGAGGGAATGGGACTTTAAAGGTAGAACTGATCTTATAGAATATGCTAAAACCCACGATATTCCTGTTCCTGTAACTCCTGAGAAGCCTTATAGTATTGATGCCAATCTTTTTCACATAAGCTATGAAGGAGGTATTCTTGAGGATCCATGGCAGGAACCACCTGAAGATATGTTTATTATGACAGTCTCTCCAGAGAAAGCCCCTGATAAGCCAGAATATATAGAGATTGAATTTGAACAAGGTGAACCTGTAGCTATAAATGGAAAAAAGCTCAGTCCAGCTCAGCTTCTTGCGACTCTTAATAAATTAGGAGGAAAGCACGGTATTGGCAGGGTTGATATGGTGGAAAACCGTTTTGTTGGAATCAAAAGTAGAGGTATTTATGAGACACCAGGGGGAACTATTCTTCATATAGCTCATAGGGCTCTTGAGCAGATCACCCTTGATAGAGAGGTTATGAGGTTGAAAGATATACTTATGCCAAAAATTGCAGAGCTTATTTACTATGGCTTATGGTTTAGTCCTGAATTTCAGAGTCTGAAAGAGCTTATAGAAAAGACTCAGGAGAAGGTTACAGGAGTAGTTAGATTAAAACTTTATAAAGGAAATGTAATTGTAGCAGGAAGAAAGAGTCCATACAGTCTTTATCACAAAAGCTTAGCTTCCTTTGAAGAAGCAGGCGGATACAATCATAAAGATGCTGAGGGATTTATAAGGCTTCAGGCTTTAAGACTTAGAACTTATAATATTTTACAAGGGGGAGGGGTATGAAAATTTTTGTAGATACAGCTCAGATTGAAGAGATTAGAAAAGTAAAAGAATGGGGAATACTTGATGGAATAACTACTAATCCTACTTTACTTTCCAAAACAGGGAAACCCTGGAAAGAGGCAGCTTTAGAAATTTTAAAAGAGGTTCCTGATAAACCTGTATCCTTAGAGGTTATTGCTACAGACTTTGAGGGAATGGTAAAAGAAGCAAAAGAACTTGCTAAAATGGGAGATAATGTAGTTATAAAAATACCTTTTACAATAGAGGGAGTAAAGGCTATTCAAGCTTTAAAAGCAGAAGGAATTAAAACCAATGTAACTCTTGTATTTTCTCCTCTTCAGGCTATGCTTGCAGCTAAAGCAGGGGCAGATTATGTCTCTCCTTTTATAGGAAGGGTAGATGATATAGCTCATGATGGCATGGCTATGTTAGAAGAAATTGTGGAAATTTTTGCAGTTTATGGTTTTGAAACTGAAATCATAGCAGCAAGTATTCGTCATGTAGATCATGTGAGAAGATGTGCTCTTCTGGGAGTAGATATAGCCACCATACCTTTTAAAGTGATTCAGCAGATGTTCAAACATCCCCTTACAGATATAGGTTTAGCCAGATTTTTGGAAGATGCTAAAAAAGCCAATATAAGTATTCTTTAAAATGCTAATAGATGTTTTAATTAACACAGATATTAAATTTTTTTATGCAATTAATCATTTTCGTTTAGCTTTACTTGATAAAATTTTGCCCCTATGCAGTAATCCTGATTTTATTTATTTTTTCTACATCTTAACAGGTTCTTTAATAGCCTTTAAGTTTCGTGTAAAAAAGAGCTTAATAATTTATTTTCTTTCAATTATAGGATTTTTATGGGTAGATTTTAGCTGCTGCAGAATTTTAAAACCTTACTTTAAAAGAGAACGCCCTTATGTAAGTATCCCTCAAGTTTTCCATTCTGAAAACCATGGATTTAAATACTTAAAAAAGCCCCTTAATCGGAAAGTTAGTTATAGTTTTCCTTCTGCCCATGCTACTAATGTTTCTTTTGTTTCCACTTACCTAAGTTTATATTGCCCCAAATTTAGTTTAGTCTGGATTCTTTTTGCTTTTCTGGTAGGATGGTCGCGAATTTACTTGGGAGTGCACTTCCCTTTAGATGTATTTGCAGGATACATATATGGAATAACTTGGGGTATAATTTTTTATAAACTGAGCAAGCTATTGCTGAAGAGAATAGATAGTAATAAAAGGTAAACTTCAGGTATATTTCATTTAAAAAAACCTTTATTCCAGAAGCAGGAGTAAGGGATGGCATATTTTTGTCAGGAGTGCGGATATAAAAGTTTAAAGTGGATGGGAAGGTGTCCTGAATGTGGAGCCTGGAATTCTTTTGTAGAAGAGCCAGAAAAAAAGTTTCAGAAGGGAAAAAAAGAGGTTTCAAAAAAAGCAAAAATTTTAAAGCTCTCTGAGGTAAAATACGAAACTAAAAAAAGAATTAAAACAGGTTTAACTGAGTTTGACCTTGTTTTAGGAGGAGGAATAGTCCCATCTTCTTTAATCCTTATAGGAGGAGATCCAGGTATAGGCAAATCCACTTTACTTACACAAATAGCAGCTTATTTAAGTGAAAAGAACTTAAAAGTGGTTTATGTCTCAGCAGAGGAATCTGCTGAGCAAGTAAGACTGAGGGTGGAGAGGCTGAAACTTTCTAAGAATTTTTATTTTATTTCAGATACAGACCTTTCAGCTATTTTACAAGCTGTAGAAGAGGTTTCTCCTCATTTACTTATTATAGATTCCATACAGACAGTTTATCTTCCAGAATTGCAGAGTTCTCCTGGAGGGGTTTCTCAGATAAGAGAATGCACAAATGTTCTTATGCGTCTTGCTAAGGAAAAAAATATAGTGGTAATTCTCGTGGGACATATTACTAAAGGAGGTTTAATAGCAGGTCCTAAAATTTTAGAGCATCTGGTGGATGTGGTGCTTTATATGGAAGGAGAAAAAGAAACAGGATTTAGGATTTTAAGAGCTGTTAAAAACCGCTTTGGTCCTTTAAATGAGATTGGAGTATTTATAATGACTGAAGAAGGGCTGGTTCCTCATTCTCATTATGAGGATATTTTTCTTGCAGGAGAGGAGGGAGCTATTTTCTGTATTATAGAAGGAACCCGCCCTTTATTAGTTGAAGTGCAAGCTCTGGTAACAAAGGGTTATTTTTCCATGCCCAGAAGAACAGCAGTTGGGTTTGATCCTATAAGACTTTCTCTTTTAGTGGCTATTTTAGAAAAAAAAGTGGGATTTAATTTTAGCAATCAGGATATTTATGTAAAAATAGCAGGAGGTTTGAGGATCACAGACCCTTCTGCAGATCTTGCTGTAGCCATGGCACTTATTTCCAATCTTATAGAAAAGCCTTTACCTAAAAAAAGCATTTTTATAGGAGAAATAGGACTTTCCTCAGAATTAAGACCTGTAAGAGATATTAGTTTAAGATTGAGAGAGGCAGAAAAAAAAGGTATGAAACAGGCTTTTATTCCAGCAGGAATAAGTCTGGAAAAAAAGAACTTCAATTTAGAAATAATTTCATGTAAGCGTGTAAGTGAAGTTTGTAAACATATTTTTTAAACCAAGCTTTTAAAAAGGAGAGAAACTTGTTTGATAGTTTACTTTCTTTCTGGAATAATAGAGAGGCTTTAAGAGCTTTTATAGAACATTATCCTTATTTAGGTATTTTTTTGTTTATAGGTTTACAGAGTCTTCAGGTTGTTATTGCTCCTCTGCCAGGTGAAGTAACTGGATTTATGGCTGGTTTTTTATTTGGAGCTTTTAAAGGATTTGTGTTGAGTATGATAGGAATTGTCTTAGGTTCTTCTATAGCTTTTTATATTGCCAGGACTTTTTCAAAAAAATGTCTTAAAAATTACGAAAACTCTGATAAGTATTTAAAAATAAAATCTATTTTTAAAAAACACGGACTTACAGGAATATTTTTATTGTATCTTTTCCCTGGTTTTCCAAAGGATATTTTAAACTATTTTCTGGGGTTTATGCCTATTACTTTTAAAGCCTTTATTTTTGTTTGCACCTTAGGAAGGGCTCCTGCTACTTTTGCCCTTGCCCTACAGGGAGATGTAATCTATCAAGGCTCTCTTCAGAAAATAGTTTTAGTTTTATTTCTTTCTGTAACTGTATTTTTAATTTATCTTTTAAATAGACAAAAACTTCAAAACTGGCTTGAAACTACCACTTAGCCCTTACTCTTACTCCTCTTTCTGCAAGATAGTCTTTTATTTCCTTTATACTATACATTCCGTAATGCACCATAGATGCAATTAAAGCTGCATCAGCTTTTCCTTCTGTTAATACCTGATAGAGATGTTCAGGATGACCTGCTCCTCCAGAGGCTATTACAGGAATATTTACAGCCTCTGCAATCATACGGGTTATAGTAAGCTCATACCCCTCTTTGGTTCCATCTGCATCTATTGAATTTAAACATATTTCTCCTGCTCCCAGATTTTCAGCTTCTTTTGCCCACCATACTGCATCTATTCCCATAGGTTGCCTTCCACCTTTAATCCAGACTTCATATCCAGAGGGTATTTTAGAAGATGGTTCAACTTTTTTCACATCCATCCCCAGCACAATACACTGAGAACCAAAAGCTTTGGCTCCTTCATAAATAAGCTTAGGATTAAGCACAGCAGCGGTATTAATGGAAACCTTTTCTGCTCCTGCAAGCAAGACTTCTCTCATATCTTCCAAACTTTTTATACCTCCTCCTACAGAAAAAGGAATAAAAATTTTTTCAGCTGTTTTACGAACCACATCAAGCATTATTCCTCTATGCTCAGCACTTGCTGTAATATCATAAAAAACTATCTCATCAGCTCCTTCTAAATAATATTTTTCAGCCATCTCTACTGGATCTCCAACCTCTACATTATTCTTAAACTTAACTCCTTTAGTGGTCTTTCCATCCTTTACATCAAGACATACAATAATACGCTTGCTTAGCATAATTTTCCTCCTGAGATTTAAACCTATATAAATAATTGTATTACCAGAAAAAAAACTGTCAATAAAAGGGCTACCACCCCAAAATTTTTAGGCTCACCTAAAGCCAAAACTACTTCTACATGAACTGTTTTTGTTAAAAGAACAAAAGCTTGATAATACCTTTTCTACCTTTTTAGAACCACAATAAGGACAGGTTATTTTCTTTTCATCTTCTTTTTTAAAAATCAACTCTTCAAAGCTTTTTCCACATTCTTCACACTTAAATTCATAAATAGGCATAGGACCTCCCTCCAATTAAAGAGCAAAATTTTTATATACCACACAATTACGCCCTTTATTTTTAGCTTCATAAAGAGCGGCATCTACTTGTTTAAGAAGATCTATTAAAATCACATCTATATCTATTTCTTTTG
>CAZQIW010000092.1:0-6243 GCA_964593845.1 uncultured Thermodesulfatator sp.
TTCTATTGGATTATACCTTTTGTGGACAAACTTTGCTGTAGCTTCCACACCTATGAAAGGAACTTTTGTCTTTTTGCCAAATATATTATACCCTTCTTTAAATCCAGGCTGTATTTTTAAAGAGAGTAATTTTTCCCCTCTTTTTACTTTTAAAACTATTTCTTTAACTTGATTATGTTCTCTTAAATAAAAAAATAAATCCTGAAAAGAATGGATTTTCTTTCCATTAATTTCCAGGATTTCATCTCCTGGTTTTAATCCAGCTTTTTCAGCTGGAGAATTAGGAAGAACTTTTTTTATCTTAGCAGGAACAATGTAAATACCTGCAGTGGAAAAAAGAAGCCAGAAAATAATCACAGGAAGAAGAAAATTTGCCAGAGGTCCTGCTATTACTATTATTACCTTTTGCCAGACTTTTTTAAAGGCAAAAGCCCTTTCTTTATCTACTACAAAAGGAATGGTCCCTGGATGCTCTCCATAAAGTTTTACATATCCTCCAAGAGGAATTAAAGAAAGTCTGTATTCTGTCTCCCCTTTAACAATTCCTATAAGCCTGGGACCAAAACCTAAGGAAAAAACCTCAACCCTTACCCCCATTAATTTTGCAGCAAGAAAATGCCCTAATTCGTGCACAAAAATAAGGATTCCTATAACCCCAATAGTTGCCAAGACTGTAGATAGAAAATAAGAATAATTACTAACTGGTAATGCCATGCTATTTTACCTTTCCATAAGTTTTTTCGTAAATTCGCATACCTCTTGGTGTAACTTTAAAATTTCGTAAATATCCGAAGGTAAATCCATAGCAGAAGGTATTTTAAACTCATTCAGAGTTTTTTCAAGAAAATAAGGAATTTTGTCAAAAGTTATTTTATATTTAAGAAAAGCCTCCACCACAACTTCATCTGCAGCTTCTAAGATCAAAGGATATACTCCTCCTAACTTGCCTACTTCATAAGCCAACCTTAAGCAAGGAAACTTTTCAAAATCTGGTTTTTCAAAAATTAAAGTGCCTATTTCAGCAAGATTTACCTTTTTTACAGGAATTTCTACTCTTTCAGGATAGTGCAGGGCATAGGAAATAGCTATCTTCATATCAGGATAGCTTAGATGAAAAAAATAGCTTCCATCTACAAGCTCTATCAAACCATGGACCAAACTTTGAGGATGAATAAGAACCTCAATTTTTTCCAGAGGAAACTCAAAAAGCACCCGTGCTTCCAGAACCTCAAATCCTTTATTCATAAGGGTAGCTGAATCTACAGAAATTTTAGCTCCCATCTTCCAGTTAGGATGAGCTATTGCTTTCTCAGGGGTAATCTCAGAGAACTTTTCTACAGGCGTTTTATAAAATGGACCTCCTGAGGCAGTAAGAATTATTTTTTTTACATATTCTCTTTTTTCTTTGTTTAAAAGCTGAAAAAGGGAGGAATGTTCACTATCTACAGGTAAAATTTCTGCTCCAGATTTACAGGCAACCTCTTTTAAAAAATCTCCTGCTACTATAAGGCTCTCTTTATTAGCTATAGCAACCCTTTTCCCAGCTTTTAAAGCATAATAAGCAGGGATTAAACCTTTTATACCAGAAATTCCTACAACAACAATATCTACCTCTTTTAAAGTGGCAAGCTCCTTTAAACCCTCATCTCCCCACAGAACTTTTCCAGAATAACTCAGTCTTTTTTCAAGCTCTAAAGCATCTTCCTTTTTTTCTACTACAAGATAGGGAACTCTAAACTCTTCTGCTATTTTTTTTAACTGATTAATACTGGACCTGCATGTAATTCCCAAAAGCTTAAATTTTTCAGGATAGTTTTTAACAATTTCTATGGTAGAAGTTCCTATAGAACCTGTGGCTCCGAAAATAACAAGATTTTTCATTCCATTTACTTCTTAGATGGAGTTTCCAGAGGATTTACAGGCACTTTAGGAGGAACAGGTATAGATTCAGAAGGAACCGAAGGTGATTTTGGCGCTTTTTTAGTAACTGGGATGTTTTTTAACTCAGGTGGTTTATTCTTCTGAGTAATAAGTTTGGTAAGAAGAAGAGAATTGAGGAAAAATAACAAGACAAGAACCATAGTAACTTTATTTAAAAAACTGGTAGGTCCAGCTCCGCCAAAGATTGCTTCTGCTCCTCTAAAAACAGCTCCGTATTCTGAGCCCTTGGTTACATTTACTAAAACTATAAGAATTATTAAAACAGCTAAAATAATCTGAAAGGTTATTAAAAATCCCTCCATATCTCCTCCTTTATCTCATGGGAAATAAAGTGGTTCCAGGTAAACTGGAGACAGGTTCAGTAAGCAACATTTCTCCGTTTTTAATCCATTCTTTAAGTATTTCTGCTATTTTCCTTGCCTTTGAAAGGCTTGAAACAGGATAAGTGGGAACTTCTTTACCTAAAATGTTAATTTTTCCACTTTTCAGTTCGGCATAACTTACCACTCCATAGTTTCGCTTAATTCCATTGGGATAATCGTAAGAGTAATCTATTACCTGAGTAAATATGTCTTCATCAGAGAGTCCTGCCCATTCTGCTACCTGCTCATTTAAAATGGGAATAGGTATTCCCAACCCTACTGCCATAGAGCAACCATAACCTATATGACTTGTGCCTACCAGCCATTCAGGACTCATTTCTTTTAAATTACCTATTACCATTAGTGTGGCAGCTGGTTGGATAGGAACTCCCTTAGGAGTTCGCTTTACCTCTGTTTTATATTGAGTGCCAGCCCAGATTACATAACCTTTGGCTCCCCCTAAGAATATTCGCGTTCCTATTCCTATGGTTTTTAAATAAGGATCTTTTAATAAAGGAGATAAACAACCAGCAGTTGCATAGTTGGCATTTCCAAGATTAGGTTTTAAAACCCCCATATAAGTGTAAAGCATTTTATCAGAAAGATTAATAGCACAGGCATAATTTTGACAGCAATTTCTGGGATTACATAGCACTGCATTTACAAGGTCATGAATAGTAATTTCGGTTTCAAAGGTCTTTCTTGGGTAACAGTGTGTGCCGTATCCTATAGCCCTTAAATGAATTTTTTTACCTGCTACAAGATCGTGAATAACATGCCCTCCACCATAAGGGAATTGTCCTGGGAATACTTTATTAAGAGGGTCATCTTCTCTTGGCTCAGCTGCTCCTATATAAATATCCACTGCAGCAATCCCTGCATAAGCAGGAACATCGTTTAGCCACACTTTATAGGCTTTAATAGTAGGAATTGGATGCCCAAAGTTTATAAAAGCACCAGAAGAACACATAGGAGAAAAAGTCCCTGTAGTAACAACATCTACTTCCTTAGCAGCCTGAACAGGACCAACTTCTTTAACCAGTTTACTAAACTCTTCTGCTGTTAAAACTACTACCTCTCCTTTTTTTATCCTTTTATTTATCTCTTCTATACTTTTTTTAACCTTAAATTCATTTTCCATTTCAGCCTCCAGGTTACTCTATAAATGAAACCACTTTGTGACCATAAGCCTCTAAATCTGAAGCTACTTTATCCAGAGCCATTTTTTCAAGTCTTATGAGATAAACCTTATCTCCATTAAGATTGACATCCATTCCTATGGAAATAACCTTACCCCCTGCTCTTCTTATTATATCAAGAACTTCATCAAGATTATCTTCCTTGGGAATAACATCAAGACGGGAAGAAGACCTCAAAATCCCCATCAATTCAATAAATGCTTCTAAAATATCTGTTATGGTAATAATACCTACCAGTTTTCCCTGGTTAACTACGGGTAAACCACCAATTTTATATCTATGAATTATTCTTGCTGCTTCATCAATATAGGTATCAGGTTCAATAGTAACAGGATTTAAAATCATTACTTCTTTTAAAGGTAAACGAAGTTTTTCAGGATATAAATAAGGTCTTAAATTACTTTCAGTAACAAAACCTACAAGTTTTTCATTTTCCACAACAGGTAAATGTCTAATAGAGTGTTTTTTCATTAATTGAATAGCTTCTTCCACTGTATTTTCAGGAGAAGCAGTAATTACTTCTGTAATCATCCAGTTTTTAACTTTCATTCGGATTATACCTCGGGATTTTAAAATTTTTATATTTTAAAAACTATACCACAAAAATTAAAAAGGCAAAGGGAAAAGTAAACTGCGTTTAAATCCGAGGTTTAAAAAGGAAAAAGAGAGGGGGGATTATTTATTTTTGCGACGCTCTTGAATAGTGTTCCACCAGTTTAGATAGTTTTTAGCTGCCTGAATAAGGTTTCCTCCTGCTTTACGAAGTTCTCTTTTAAAACGACGCTTTTCCTTAGTGCTATCATAAAAAACTGTAAGTAATTTTACAGAACTCTTTCCCTCTGCTGCTTCTACAAGTTCTTTAAATGCCTTAACAGTATTTCCTATACACCAGTGTTTTTCTCCATCCACAGCTACCAATAAACGCATTTTTATCACCTCCACATAAGATTTAGTGACAAAATAGAAAGTTCGTCTAAAATATACCAGGATTTTAAAAATTTTCAAAAAAATTTTCGTATTAAAAACATCCTTTTGTTTTTTCAGATGAACGCAAAGTTTTTCTTCTTTACAATTTAAACCTTTGTGTAATATCAGGAAAAAGCTTCTTCATTTTTACCTAAATTAAGAGGTGTTTTTTTTATAACTTTGGTTTAAAATATAAATTATGGAGAGTGTAGTAATTGAAGGAGTTACTCTGTATCTGGCTCATCCTGATGAGCTTAATATTCCTGTTTACCTTCGGGAGGATATTATTGATCAGATACTTGCTTGCTGGCTTGTGCTTGATGAAAAGGACATTCCTCTTACTCCCCGATTAATAGGAAAACCTGGAGTAGGAAAAACTACTTTAGCTTATGCTGCTGCCAAAAGATTAAATAAAGAAGTTTATATTTTCCAGGCTACAGTTGATACCAGACCAGAAGACCTTATTGTAACTCCTGTAATATCTGAAGACAAAAAAATCCGTTATGTAGCAAGCCCTATTGTTACAGCTATGATAAAAGGTGGAGTAGCTATTATTGATGAAGCAAATAGAATGAGTGAAAAATCCTGGGCATCTCTTGCTCCTCTTCTTGATGCCAGACGCTATGTAGAATCAATTATTGCTGGGATAAAAATTAAAGCCCATCCTGATTTCAGGCTCTGCGTTACTATGAATGAAGATGCTTCAACCTTTGAATTACCCGAATATATTCAGTCCAGACTTCAACCTCAAATTTTTATTGATTTTCCAAGTTATGAGGAAGAAAAAGCTATTTTAAAAACCAATCTGCCATGGTTGGAAGAGGGACTTTTAGATTATATAGTAAAATTTTTACAGGTAGCTCATGAATACGGAGAACCTTACAGCGTAAGAGATGGAGTAAGTATAGGAAGATATGTATTAAAAAAACTTGCTTTTCTTAAAAACTCCTCTAAGGATGCTCAGGCTGATCCTTTGGAGTTAATAAAAGAGGCTATTTCTTTAATCTTAGGATCCCAAGCTTTAGGATATTTTAAGGAGTTTGTGGAAGGAAAAAGAAAAGGCACTCCAGGTAAACCCTTTCTCTATCCCTTAGAATAGGGAAATTTTTAATGCAATGATTAAAATTGAAGCCTCGGGTTCTGGGTCTAAACTTTACTTCCTACCATTTTTCTCAGAAAATCTTGAAACCACACAAAGCATTTTAAAAACTCTTGTGGATATAAAGCCTTGTGCTATTGCACTTACCCTTCCCTTTTTTGTTAAAGATAAGTGGATTGAGGCAGTCAAAGGACTTCCTACTATATCAGTGCTTACTATCCATTATAAAAGCAAAAAAATTGAGTATATCTTTGTGCCTCCTATCTGTGCTCTGGTTGAAGCTACAAGGTTTGCTATTTCTAATAATTTACCTCTTTCCTTTGTTGACCTCCCAAAAGAAGTTCTTCCTACCCAAATAGAAGAGCTATCTTTTTTATCTCCTTATCTTATTAAAGACTGGGGATATGATACTTTTGTCCAAAAAGTTTATTCTCTTCTTCCAGAATCTATAAGCAATAGGGAAAAATTTATTGGAGAAAAACTTTTTGAGCTTTCCTCCAGATATTCTTCTATAGCTGTAATTTTGCCTTTTTCTCAATTAAAAGGAGTTATAGAAGCTTTTAAAAACGCTTCAGGGCTGCTTTATCTTCCAAAAGAGTTACCACAGAATATAGAACTCTACAGTTTGCATCAGCAAAGTATAAGAGAGTTACTTTCTGAACCAGGTTATTTTCAG
>CAZQIW010000093.1:0-6230 GCA_964593845.1 uncultured Thermodesulfatator sp.
GCTGGAGTAAAAGGGATACTCTTAAGACCTCTTTCTGCAAAACTTCTCTCCCCCAGTGAGCCAGAAAAAAGTGGAATAGTGGATAGAAATCAGCTTTTAGCTATTAGGGGAAGAAAAAGGACTTTACAGCTTGAACTTGCTAAAAACTGGGGAATTAAAGACATTCCATCTCCTTCCGGGGGATGTCTTTTAACTGATCCTCAGATTGGAGAAAGGGTGTTGAAAGTTTTAAAAGAAAAAAGAATATTAAACTATGAGACAGCTCAGTTATTGGTTCTGGGAAGGCACTTTATGGAAGAAGGGCTATGGATTGTTCTTGGAAGAAATCAGGAGGAAAATCAGAAAATAGAAAAAATAGCTAAGGATAAATTTTCTCTTTTCAAACTGGATGTCCCCTCCCCTACAGCAGTAGTTATAGAAGGGAAACCTCCAGAAGAATTTATAAAAAATTTGCTTATAAAATATTCAAAAAAAGCAAGAGAAAAAATTTCCCAGGGTGAGAAAGTAGTATGTATAAAACTGTAGCTCTTTTAACGGATTTCGGGCTTAAAGACCATTATGTAGGAGTGGTTAAAGGGCGAATTTTACAGGAATTAACCCATCTTCTAAAAAAAGAAAAAATTCCTTTTATAAACTTTGTAGATATTTCTCACGAAGTTCCTCCTCAGGATATAAAAAAAGCTGCACTTTTACTTTATTTCTCTTATAAATACTTTCCTAAGGATACCATATTTTTAACTATAGTGGATCCTGGAGTAGGCACTAAAAGAGAAGCTTTAATTGTAAAAACTAAGGATTATACTTTTGTTGGTCCTAATAATGGAGTTTTTTCTTTAATTTATTTGGAAAATTCGGATTTTTCAGTTTATCAAATAGATACAAAAACCATGCTTAAACCTCCCTATAGTAGCACTTTTCATGGAAGAGACCTTTTTGCTCCGGCTGTAGCTCATTTGATTGCAGAAGTTCCCTTACAAAAATTTACTCAGGAGCTTAGCCGTGATAAACTCATTACCCTTAATTTTCCTTTACCTGAAAAAACTTCCTCAGGATACAAACTTGCTGTATGGTATGTGGACCACTTCGGAAATATAGTTACCAATTTTCATCAGAATATGATAAAAGGGCATTTTAAAGTAGTAGTAAATAAAAAAGAAATTCCTTTTGTAAAAAGTTATGCTTATGCTAAAAAAGGAGAGCTTGTAGCCCTTTTCGGTAGCGAGGGACTTCTGGAAATAGCTGTAAGAGAGGGGGCAGCTTCTAAAGTTTTACAAAATCCAGAAATAGAAATAATATTATTTTAAACTTTATGTTGGAGGATAATATGAAAGTTTTTCTTACTGGAATTGGTGGAATTGGAATGTGCGGAGTGGCAGGTATTTTAAAAAATTTAGGTTTTGAAGTTTATGGTTCAGAAAAAGGAGAAATATATCCTCCTGCCTCAGAAATTCTTAAAAAACTAAATATTCCTGTTTACAAATTTGATTCTCAGAATATAAAAAAAATCAAGCCTGATGTTTTAATAGTAGGGAATGCTATTAAAAAAGACCATCCAGAGGTAGTAGAAGCTCAAAAATTACACATTCCTCTTTATTCCTTTCCTTCTTTTCTTGAAAAGTTTATTTTTCCTGGAAAAAAAGTGCTTGTATGTGCAGGAACCCATGGAAAAACAACAACCACTGCTCTTTTAAGTTATCTTCTGGAAAAACTAAATCTGGATCCTGCTTATTTAATAGGAGGTGTGTTAAAAGATAACTTTAGCAATTTTAAAGTTGGAAAAAGTCCCTGGGTTGTGATTGAAGGAGATGAATACCCCTCCTCTTTTTTTGATAAAAGTCCTAAATTTTTACATTACTCTCCATTTGCTCTTATTTTAACAAGCCTTGAATACGATCATGCAGATGTTTATCCTGATCTTCAATCCTTAAAAGAGGTGTTTAAGAAATTAATCAATCTTATTCCACAAGAAGGGATAATTGTGTATAACTCAGATGATCCAAATTTGAAAGATTTAATTTCTTGCACAAAATCTAAAGCAAGGTTTATTTCCTACGGGAAGAATTCAGAGGCAGATTTTGTTTTACTAAGCTCTTCAACTTCTTTTAAAGACGGAGGTTTTATAAATCGTATTAAAGCTAAAACTCCTTTTGAAAAAAATTTAGAGTTTGTTTTAAGTATCCCAGGGGTGCATAATGCCTTAAATGCTCTTTCTGTGTTAGCTTTAATTTATGGACTGGGGCTTTTAAAAGAGGAAGTTTGGGAACACTTTCGCACTTTTTCAGGAGTAAAAAGAAGACAAGAAGTTATCTATAGTAATGAAAATCTGGTGATAATTGATGATTTTGCTCACCATCCTACAGCTTTAAAAATAACCTTGGAGGAACTTAAAAAGGCTATAAAACCAGAGAATACCTTACTTGTATTTGAACCCAGAACTAATTCCAGTAAAAGAAAGGTTTTTCAGCAGGAATATATAGAAAATTTAGCTTTAGCAGATATAATTTTTCTTAAAACACCTGCTGGGCTTGAAAATATTCCAAAAAATGAAAGAATTGATTTATATGAGATTGCAAAAGCCCTTAAAGAAAAAAATAAAAAAGTGTATTTTATAGATGAAAAAACTGATTTTAGTTTACATTTTTCTAAAAAAACTTTACTGGTTTTTATGTCAAGTGCCTATTTTAAAGAAGAAATTAATAAGCTAAAAAGATTACTTGGATTATGCGAGTAATAAGAAAATTTTTAAAAGAAAACTATACGAAAAATCAAGAAAGTTCTTATACTTTCTCTCTACAAGCCTTATCAGGCTTAAAGTATCCCTGGGTGATTTCACTTAAAGAAGGACCAGCAGATAATCCTAAGCATAAGATTATTGACTTTAATTTTGCATTTTCTAAAAAGTTTCTTTTTTTTATCAAATCAGATGAAATTTCCTTTTTAGAAGATTTATTTGGTCCTGTATTTCACGAACCTGGACTTACTTTTTTCACTTTTGAGCATCGGTTTTATTATCTTTTTAATCTTCCTTTAAATGAGTTACACAAATTTCATATTTTTATAGAAGAAAATGAATGGTTGAAGTTTCCTCATTGGTTTCACACTGAGAAACTTGCAAGTCTTGGAAGGCTGGCAGGGGAAATTTCTCACGAAATTAAAAATCCTTTAAGTGGTATTCTGCTATATGCTACTATGCTAAAAGAAGAGATTGGAGATGATCCAGTTTATAAAGATTGGATAGAAAGAATTATTCAGTTAACCACCCGCTGCAAAATTATTACGAATGCCCTTTTAGATTTTGGAAAACCTGAAAAAGGAAATAAGGAGTGGATAAACTTTAATGAAGTTGCACAGAATGTTTATAATATGCTCTCTGATTATCAAATATTCAGGAATATTAAAATCAACTGGAGGCTTTATGACAAATTACCTTATTTTTATGCTAATAAACTTCAGATAGAGCAAGTGTTTTTTAATATTTTTATCAATGCAGCAGAAGCTATGAAAGGATATGGAGAAATTACAGTGGAAACTTCTATAAAAAATGATAACATAATTATTAAAATAAAAGACACTGGTCCTGGGATCCCTTCGGAGGTAATGCCTTTTGTGTTTGATCCGTTTTTTACCACTAAAAATAGAGAGAAAGGAACAGGTCTTGGACTTTCTATTTGTTATGGTATTGTTAAAAATCATAGAGGTAAAATTAAAGTATATAATTTAAAAGATGGTGGAGCTTGTTTTGAAATTCAATTTCCATTACAAACAAGAGAGGCTTTAAGAGAAGATGAAGTTTAAAGGGCAAATTTTAGTAGTAGATGACGAAATAGACATAAGAGAAAGTTTATCTTTTGCTTTTAGAAAAGAAGGTTATGCTGTGGATACAGCAGAAAGCAAACAAGAGGCACTCTCTCTTTTTTCCAAGTATGATTACGATGTAGTATTTCTGGATTTAAAACTTCCCGATGGTAACGGATTGGATCTTTTAAAAGAATTTCTGGACATTAATTTTGAAAGCCAGATTATAGTTATTTCAGCTTATGGAAATATAGAAACTGCTGTTTCGGCTATTAAATTAGGAGCTTTTGATTTCTTGGAAAAACCTTTTTCTATCTATCAGGCAAAACTGGCTGTAGAAAAAGCTATAGAAAAGAAAAAATTGACCTTAGAGAACCTTTATCTTAAACTAAGTTTAAAAGAAAAAGAGGAGGAGGTCCTTTTTATAGGAAAGGATCCAAAAATTAAACAAATTTTAGAAAAAGCAAAAATTATTGCCTCTACAGATTCTACTATTTTAATTACAGGAGAATCTGGAACAGGGAAAGGGCTTCTTGCTAAAAAGATTCACGAAATGGATCGTATATATAAAGGTCCTTTTGTGTGTGTAGATTGTGGATGTATAGTTCCGACTCTTTTTGAGAGTGAGCTTTTTGGACATGTAAAAGGGGCTTTTACCGGAGCTCATACATCTAAAATCGGAAAAATTGAACTTGCTCAGGGAGGGGTGCTTTTTCTTGATGAAATAGGAAACATACCTCTGGATTTACAGGCTAAATTACTGAAAGTGGTAGAAGATAAGGAATTTACCCCTGTAGGTAGTGTTAAAATTATTAAAGCTAATGTCCGAATTATTGCTGCTACTAATAAGGATTTAAAAGAGGAAGTTAAAAGAGGAAATTTTAGAGAAGATTTATATTATAGATTGAATGTAGTGCACTTTCATCTTCCTCCACTTAGAGAAAGAAGAGACGATATTCCTCTTCTTGCTGAGTATTTTTTGAAGTATTATTCTAAAAAATATGAAAAACCAGTGCAATCTTTCTCTTCTAAGGTTATGGAGATTTTCTTAAATTATCAATGGCCTGGGAATGTAAGAGAATTAAAGCATCTTATTGAAAGATTAGTAATTTTCTCCACAGGAGAAACCATCACAGAAAAGGATCTTTTTTTAGCTGATTTTGAGGCTTCTGCTATTCCTCATCAAGTAGTTGAAATTTCTGAAAAAGAAGAATTTGAGATTTTACCTCTGGAAGAGGTAGAGAAAAATTATATTTTAAAAGTATTAAATGCATTAAATTGGAATAAAAGTCTTGCTGCTAAAAAGCTGGGGATTGATAGAAAAACCCTTAATTTAAAGTTAAAAAAATGGAACTTAGCTCCTGGTTTGAAAAGTGGAAAAAAGGGTTAATTTTTCCTTCTTTTCTTGACTTTTTTAAAAGTTATGCCAAGATTATAAAAAACTTTTTAGGAGGTTATTTTAATCCTTTTTCCTATAACATAAAAACTGTCGTAGGAGGAGGCTAATATGAAAAAATTATTTTTATGCTTTTTTATAATTTTTTCAATTTTAATAAATTACGCTTTGGGTCAAGCCTGGGATATAAGTTTGTTAGTAAATGACAGAAACTTAGATTTTCAATTACAACATCCTATCTATGCTTATTTAGGTAATCCTTTATATGTAGGCGGTGAATTTCTCTATACTAAAGAAAAAAACAAAGATAAAGATTCTACCTCCTGGTTATTTTATCCTTATTTACTTGTTGAAGATTTTTATAAACAACCCGTAGATATAGGTATAGGATTTAAAATGAATGTTGGAAAACTTGATTTTTCTAATGACACAAAAATTGATGTTTTAGCTGTAGGTTTTGTATTTAAAGCTGAATTAAGTATTCAAGAGTTTTTTTCAGAAATTCCTCTTTATTTAACTGGAAAATTTACTTATTCACCTGAAATTTTAAGTTTTGAAGAAGTAGAAAGAGAGTTTGATGTAGATATTTCTTTAGCCTGGAAATTAAATTCCGCAGCTTCTTTAATAGTAGACTATAAGTTTATTAAAATTGAAACTTCTGAAAATGGAGATTGGGAAAAAGATCCTATTTTAATAGGAACCAAAATTAGTTTTTAATTTTTTTTAATATATAGTTGCAAAAATTTTAAAATCAGCTATATAATATAATTATATAGCGATTATAGATTTGTGAAAATTACCTATGAGAAATGGTCTTTTTTTCTTTTTTTCTTTAAGTTTCTCTTTTCTTTTAATCCTTCCCTTCTGGAATCAATCTGAGAAATTCTCAAAAGAAAGAAGCAAAAAATCTATTTCCTATAAAAAAAGAATAGAACAAGAATTTAAAAAATCAAAAATGTATCTGTGGAAACTAAAAACTATCTATCCTAAATATGTTTTACGCTAAATACGTTTTACGAAAAATGCAAATGTATAAATT
>CAZQIW010000094.1:0-6200 GCA_964593845.1 uncultured Thermodesulfatator sp.
AATTTAAAGGAGGGTAAGATAATGGATAATGTTATTATAAAGAAAAGAACTTTTGCCAGAAAGAAGTTTTGCAAATTTTGTGCAGATCCCAGTTTAAAAATAGATTATAAAAATCCAGAGGTTTTAAAGCCTTTTTTAAATGAAAAAGGAATGATTATTCACAGGAGACAGACTGGAACCTGTGCCTATCATCAGAGGCAGTTAACCACTGCAATAAAAAGAGCAAGGATAATGGCACTTTTACCTTTTGTAGCTGATATAGAAATGGAATAGTCTAAAAAGGAGGCTAACCAATGGAAGTAATTTTAAGAACTGATATTCCCAAGCTCGGTAAAGCTGGGGATATAGTAAAGGTAAAAGATGGATATGCCAGAAATTATCTTATTCCCAAGGGATTTGCTATTCCTGCTAATAAAAAGAATATAAAAGCATTGGAAAAAGAAAGACAAATTATTTTAGCAAAAGCTGAAAGACAGAGGAAAAAACTTGAAAGCCTTGCTGAAAAATTAGAAGGGTTGACTTTAACTATATATAGAAGAAAAATAGAAGAAGATAGAATTTATGGATCTGTTAGTGCTCTGGATATTGTAAATGCCTTAAAAGAACAGGGGATAGAGCTTGATAAGAAGTATGTAGCTCTGGAAGAGCCCATTAAAACTCTGGGAGTATTTGAGGTTCCTATAAAACTCGCTCATGATAAGGTAGTAAATATTAAAGTAGAAGTTCTGGAAGAAAAATAAAATTAAATGCCTTCAAAAAAAACACAAAAAAAAATAGATGCTTCACTGGGGGAGCTTCTTCCCCCTGAATTTTTACCTCCTCAAGACCTTCAGGCTGAAAAGTATTTACTGGCAAGTATTTTCGTAGATCCTTCTTCTATCGTTAAAATTATAGATTTATTAAAACCTGACGATTTTTATTCTCTTTCTCACAGACTTATTTATTCTGCATGTATTTCTCTTTTTGAAAGAGACGAGCCTATAGATATTGTTACAGTTAGTAGTGAACTTGAAAAAAGAGGAGAGCTTGAAAAAGTAGGAGGGGTAGCTTATCTTACAGAGATATTCAGTTTGTTACCCACTTCTGCTCATATTTTGCATTATGCTAAGATTGTTAAGGAAAAAAGTCTTTTGAGAGAAATTATCAGAATTAGTCAGGATCTTATTTATAGAGCTTATTATTCTATGGAAGATTCTCATGAGATTTTAAGTTATGCTGAAAAAGCCTTTTTTGACCTTTCTTACTATGGAAGAAGAGATACTTTTTCTTCCTTAAAAGAAATCGTTAAGGATACCATTAAATATTTAGAAAACCTTTATCAAAGAGGAGATTTAATTACAGGAATTCCCACTGGCTTTTATGAGCTGGATAGAATGACGGCTGGTCTTCAGAAAGGAGATTTAATTATTGTAGCAGCGCGTCCTGGTATGGGAAAAACAGCTTTTGCTTTGGACATTGTAAGAAATGCTTGTAAACAGGCTGACATAGGAGCTGCTATTTTTTCCTTGGAGATGAGCAAACAGCAGCTCTGTGGAAGACTTCTTTGTGCAGAGGCAAAAGTTAATTTTCAAAAATTTAGAACAGGTCAACTTGATCCTCAAGAATGGCAAAAAATAGCTCAAGCTGCCTCAACCCTTAGTCAACTTCCTATTTATATTGATGAAACCCCAGGTATAAATATTTTAGAGGTAAAAGCAAAAACTAAAAAACTTTTAAAAGAGGTTCCTATAGGTCTTATAGTTATAGATTATCTGCAATTAATGAAGGGGCTTGAAAGAAAGGAAAGAAGAGAACAGGAGATTTCTGAAATTTCAGCGGGTTTAAAGGCTCTTGCCAAGGAGCTGAATGTTCCAGTGCTTGCTTTATCTCAGCTTAATAGAAAAGTGGAGGAGCGTCCAGATAAAAGACCTCAACTGGCTGATCTCAGAGAATCAGGAGCTATAGAACAGGATGCCGATGTAATACTTTTTATTTACAGAGATGAATTTTATAACAAAGAAACTCCTGAAAAAGGAATTGCAGAAATTATAATAGGTAAGCAAAGAAATGGACCTATGGGAGTAGTAAAACTTAGATATTTTTCTCAATACACTTCTTTTAGTAATTTAGAAACCTCAACTACCATATAAAAGGAGTTGAAAATGAGGAAGAGAAAGAGCACTATTAATGAACTTTCCAAAATTTTAAGTGAGTCAGTAAAAGAGGTTTTGGAGATCAATACTGGCTCAAAAATAAAAGTAGCTCCTACTCTTCAGAGAATTGCTAATATAGCTTTAAGACCAGATATTGGAGCTTTTGTAGAATTTAATGGGGATTACAATGGACTTTTATGTATGAATTTTACAAAAGAAGCAGCTTATGAACTTTATAAAAAAGCTATGTTAACTTTGGGACTTTCAGAAAGTGAAATAGCTGATTCAGAGCTTGCTGAAGAGGTAGTTAACTTTGTAGGAGAAATTGTAAACCAGATAATAGGAAACTTCAGGAGTAAAATAGAAAAAGAATACGGCTTAATAGCTAAAAATAATCAACCTAAGGCTATAGTAATTTCTCGTGCTATTATAATGTATATAGATACCTTTTTACAATCTTCGCAAAGTAGAAAACTTTCTTTCAGAACAGAAAACAGTAATGGTTTTTACGCTGAGCTTTCCTTAGAGCAAGTGGAATTTATTCCTTTAGAAAGTAGTGACACCGAGAGCACAGAGCCCTCGGTGGAAGAATTACTCAATAAATTTTTTTAAAAGCTTAGTTTTTTGCTATCAAAATAGGGACTGGAGAGTTGGCTATAATCTTTTGAGCTACGCTTCCTATAATCTTTTTTCCTGTTTCCTTATTTGCTCCGATAGCAACTAAAGAAATACCTATTTCCTTGATTTTATCCACTATAATTACATGAGGATCTCCTTTTTCTATAAACAATTCAGATTTAACTCCGAGTTTATCTATTTCTTCCTTAATAGGAATTAATTGTTTTTCTACTTCGCTTTTTAACATTTCCATAATTTCTTCTTCTCCAATTGCCAATTCAGGAGGTAATTGAATTACAGAAATAATTGCTAATTCTCCATTATATGTTTTTGCCAGCTTGGCAGATTTTTTTACTGCATTATTTCCGTGTTCAGAAAGATCAGTTGCTGTAAGAATCTTTTTAAAATTTATCCTTGTATTTCTTGGAACTATAAGCATATCAATAGGACTTTCATTAAGAAGCTTAGCTGCAGTGCTACCAATTAAAATTTTATCAAAATTAGTAGCTCCTCTTCTACCTGTAATAATCAGATCACAATTTTCTTTTAAAGCAATTTCAATAATTTTATCACAGGGCACACCATCTTCTAAAAAAGTTTTTATAGAGACTCCTTCATCTTCAGCGAGATCCTTAGCTTCTTCCAAAGCCTTTAGAAAAGGCTTTCTGACTAATTCTTTTATGTGACCGAATATAGAAAAAGCACTTACTAACTCTCTGTGAGGAGGAATTACACTGATAGCTACCAATTCAGCCTGTGTTTCTTTAGCAAATTTTACACCTTCTTCTAAAGCATGAGAGCTTGATTCAGAGCCATCAAGAGCTATTAACAATTTCTTATATTTACACATAAGCTCCTCCTATTTAATGTTATTTTTCTTATAAAAATTATAAAAATTTTACTTTTGATAGTCAAGAAAAAATTTCAAAAATTCACTTAATGAGTGACAGATGGAAGAGGAAAGTATTCATATTTTGGAAGGTCCTGATGAGAAGGGAATACATAAACCCAGAAAAGATGAATTAATTCTACAGGATAAAGATTGTTTCCATAAAATTTTTTCCCGTCTTTTACTTTAACTGTAATTACCCACCATCCTGGTTCTTCTAAAGAGACTATAAAAAATCCATTTTTCGTAAGTTTGGTAATTTTTTTAAGATAAGGATAATTTACTTTTCCGTAAGAATCTTTTGGAAGGTCTTCTTGACTGAGAAAATCAGGACTGAATTTTTCAACTTCTACAGTTCCATTATCCAGAGGTTTATTTTTATACCACACCTGTCCCCAGAAAACAGCTTTTTCTCTAAAACCATAAGGTCGTGTAAATGGTTTAATTTCAAGATCAAAGCCACAAAGAGAATCCCAGCTTTTTTCAATACTTACATGAAACGGAGTTTTTACTAAAAACTTTCCTAAAACATTACTCTGCAAAAGAGTATAATCACTTTCCACACATACATAATAATCTCCCTTTATTTTAGGCACTACTTTTCCAGTATAACCTAATCTTTTGGTATTTAGAGCTTTGTCTATAAATTCGGTTTTTAAAAGAGGTAATTTTCTTGTGGTTCCATCAGGAAAAAGAAGAAAGGCTTTAGCAGGAGGTTTAAGGTCATAAATAAGCCCAAAAGCAGGCTCTCCAGCCCCTATGTAAAAAGTTTTTTCTTTTTCTACTAACCCGTAATTATCAGGAAGAGATATTGTAAAAAGTTTATACGCAAAACAGGAGGGGATAATTAGAAATAGAAAAATTAAAATAAAAAGAACAACTCTTATGTGAATCTGTTTAAGATCCATGAAATAATAGCACTTTTAAGTTGTAACTCTTGTTCAGCAGTTAGACTTGAAAGCCAGTATTTAATCCACTTTTGCAATCTATTTAAATGTATTTTAGGAATTTTTTCTCCATAAACCATTTCTAAGGCACGAAGATACCAGACAAAAATAGACTGAAGAGGCATAAATCTATATTCCATAGTAATAGGATAAAGAGCCTCATAAAATGCTCTGTTAGCAAACTTTTTTTCTGGTTCATTAGTAAAACGTCTTATACTTAACCTGGAAATGAGTTGACTCTTTTTTTCCTCTGTAGGCTCTTCCAGTTTTGGTTCCTCCAGAACTTCTTCCTTACCATCCAAACTTTTTAAATAATCCAAATTTTGTTCTAAATTATTTAATTTACTCTGATTTAGCTTGATAATTTCATCCTGTAAAGCCAGTAAAGCTAATGGATTTTCTCTTTCTTTATAATATTTAGCTAATTTCTGTTTTAAAATAGACTTACGGGAGCGTCCACCCATAAAACCCCTCTTTTTAAAAATTGGATTAAAAGAATTGAATAACTCTATAAAATCACAAATTTCTTTTTTTTCAAGTATTTGCTTTAAAATTATAGATTAAAAAACTGAAAATACTCATTAAAGCTATAGAAGCTGTTTCAGCCCTTAAAATATGTGGAGACATCCTTAAAGGAATAAAACCCCTTTCCAGTAAAAGCTCTTCTTCCTTTTTACTAAATCCCCCTTCTGGTCCAGAGATTAAAAAAATTTCCTGAAAAGAAAAAAATCTTTTTAATCACACTTTCCACAGAAAAAGAAGCTCTACTCATTCCTACAAAACCAGGAATTTGCTGATTATAGCTTGATAAAAATTCCTGCAGACTAAGAGGAGGCACAATTTCAGGTAAAAAAAGCCTTCCTGATTGCTTTAAAGCACTAATAGCTTTGGCTTTTAACCGCCGATACAACTTTTCTCCAGGCTTTGCCACACTAAATTCACTATAAAAAGGAATGAACTTACTAATTCCCAGCTCTGTTCCTTTTTCCACTAAAAATTCAGTTTTATCTCCTTTTAAAATAGGGATCAAAGCTGTAATTTTAAAAGAAGAAGGAACTTCCTCTCTTAAAACCTTTAAAATTTTAACTCTTGCCTGTAACTCTTTTCCTTTTTTTAGGATAAAAAGAATTTCTCCCTCAAATTCCTTGCCTTTTCCATTTATTAGCAGAATTTTTTCTCCTTCTTTTTTTCTTAAAACCCTTACTAAGTGATGAGTTTCTTCTGGAGAGAGAAAACCTTCTTCTTCCTCAAAAGTGAAGAAGAATCTATTTCCTCCTTGCACATCCATAAGAATATAATACAATTAATTACGATGTCTGCCAATATAATAATCTATAATGCAAGTGCAGGAAGTGGAAAGACCTATCAACTTTCAGTAAATTATCTTAAACTTCTAAATAGAATTCAACAAAATTCTGCCTTTGGTTTGAAAAATATTTTAGCTATTACTTTTACAAATAAAGCTGCTTTTGAGATGAAAGAAAGGGTTATTCAGTTTTTAAAAGAAATCATAAAAAATACCCCCAAAGGAGAGAGTTTAAAAAAAGAACTCAATATAGATTCAAAAAGAGCAGAAGAAATTCTGAACGAGATATTTTTAAATTACGATGCCTT
>CAZQIW010000095.1:0-6135 GCA_964593845.1 uncultured Thermodesulfatator sp.
CCATTTCAGGCATCTGCACATCCATAAGAACAATGTCAAAATCTTCCTTTTGAGTCATTTCTACTGCTTCTTTTCCATTTTGAGCTAATTTTACCTCCCATCCTTGCTTTTCTAAGAGCTTTGTAATAAGCTGCTGGTTTATATAATTATCCTCTACTAAAAGCACTTTAAGTTTCAGTCCTTTTAATTTACTTTCTTCTCTTCTTTCAGTTTCCTCTTCCTGGAGTCCTATAGTATCTATTATAACATTGTAAAGCTCTGATTGTCTTATAGGACGGGTAATATAATGAGAAATTCCCAATGCCTTTGCTCGCCTTTTTGTTTCTTCATTTTCTGCAGAGGTAATAATGATAATAGGAACATTATGATAAGTTCTCATTCCTCTTATTTCCCAGGCAAGTTCAATACCATTTATTCCTGGCATCCACTCATCAAGTAAAATAAGATTAAAAGGTCGCTCGTTTTCAGCTTTTTTTAATTTCTCAATTGCACTTAAAGCATCTTCTGCTTCTTCATACTCTATTCCCCAACTTCTAAACATTTCTCCTAAAATTATTCTATTAATCTTTTTATCATCTACAATCAATACTTTAAGCTTACGCATTTCAGGAGGAATGCTTTGTATTCTGTCTTTCCCTTTTTTCAGGCGAACTGTAAAATAAAAAGTGCTTCCTTTACCTACCTCACTTTCTACCCATATATTTCCTCCCATCATTTCTACTATCTTTTTACATATAGCTAAACCAAGCCCTGTTCCTCCATATTTGCGAGTGATAGAGCTATCTACTTGAGTAAAACTCTCAAAAATTTCTTTTTGTTTTTCCTTAGGAATACCAATGCCTGTATCAGCAACACTAAATTTAAGTATTACTTCATTTTCTTTTTCCTCTAACTTTTCTACTTTTACTACAATTTGTCCTTTTTCTGTAAACTTAATTGCATTATTTATCAAATTAGCAAGCACCTGTTTTAACCTTATTTCATCACCAACGACATAATTTGGCACATCCATAGCTATATGACAGAAGAAATCCACTCCTTTTTTATGGGCACCTTTTGCTAAAGCTGCAGCAAAAGATTCTATACTTTCTCTTAAATTGAACTCTTTTTCCTCTAATTCAAACTTACCAGCCTCAATTTTAGAAATATCCAGAATACTGTTTATAATTCCTAATAAACTCTCTGCAGAGGTTTTGAGCATTTCAATATATTCTCTTTGCTCTGGAGTAAGAGAGGTTTCAGAAAGCAAATGTATCATTCCTATAATGGCATTTAGAGGAGTTCTAATCTCATGGCTCATATTAGCCAGAAATTCACTCTTTGCTCTACTTGCTGCTTCAGCCATCTCCTTGGCTTTAACAAACTCAGTAACATCTACCATATTAAAAAGAAAACCCTCATACATACCATCTTTATAAATCGGTTGGACCCTTAAAAGCACATCTCTTCCTTTAACTTTTCTTTGAAGAATAAGGGGTTTACTTAATGATTTAACTCTAAATTTAAATATCGTTTCTCTAATAAGAGCTTTCACCTTAGAAGGATGGTGAAGTTCCTTTATATCTTTTCCTACAAGAGCGGACTGAGGTATTCCAAAAAAGTTACACAAAAACTCATTAGCTTCTATTATTTTATTTTTCTTATCTACAAAAGCTATCCCTTCTTCAAGCACTGAAAACATGGTTCGCAATTTCATGGTTTCATAGCGTAAATTCTCCTCAGTTGCTTTTAAATCATCTATGAGTTTTGCTTCCAATACTCCACCTATAATGTTTCCTTTGTTATCAAAAAGAGGACCTGTGTTTATAAGGGCATAACTGGTGGTTCCATCTTTATGATACAATTTAGTTTCAAATTGAGTATGTTTACCCTCCAGAGCAAGAAGAACAGCCTCTCTTATGGTAACACTAATTTCTTCATCAGGTTCAAACCAGCCTGTTTTCCAGACAAATTTACCAATCACCTCATCTTTTGTAAATTGACCATCTCTTAAAGCTGTTTCATTTATAAAAACAAATTTTCCTTCTTTATCAAAAATGCCTGCATAATTTACCATAGAATTTAAGAGAAAAAGATGCTTACTTAAATTTTCTTCAGCTTCTTTTAAAGGGGTAATATCTACAAGAACTTCTATTGCTCCTACAATATTTCCTTCTTCATCATAAATAGGACCTGCATCAAAGGAACAATACCTTCTTTTTCCTCCAATATTAGGAAACCAATCCTCACCATGTAAACCATCAGGAATTAATCTGGAAACAGACCAGGTGTGATAAAATTTAGACATATCTTCTTTTCTACCATCAACTATAATGTCTGCTACACAGGGTCTTTTATAAAGATAAAAAGCTTTCCAATGTTTATCTGTCCCAATAACTTCCTCAGCTTTTATTCCTGTAAGCTCTTCACAGGCTTTATTCCAGTAAATAACTCTGTGATCTTTATCAATTACAAAAATAGCTGCTGGTGAGGCATCTAAAAAGCTTTTTAATGTCCTCTGTTTTTCACGAAGCTCCTTTTCTAATTTTTTTACAAAAGTAACATCTACTATTAGCCCAACAATATTTAAACATTTATTATCTTTTTTAATGGGAAAGAAAGTTAAATTTGCAATAAATTTTAAACCATGTTTGGTATTTATCTCAACCTCTTCAGTGATTCTTTGATGAATGGCTTTTTTAAGAATTACTTCTATTTTTTCTTTATCTTCAGGCAGAAAAAGTTCAAAAACTGATTTTCCTTCCCATTTATCTCTTTCCTCTAAGGAATATCCTAATAACCTTAACAAACAAGGGTTTACATATTCAATTCGTTTTTCATTATCTAAAATAACTATTCCATGAATAAAATTTTCAATAGCACTATATAAAGTAAAAAGTCTTTTTTCTTGTGCCTTTTTTAGCAGTTCTTCTCTTTCTAAAACTGCTTCCTGCATGAATTTAGCATTCAAAATAAGCTCATTTAAATGAATCTCAAGTTCACCTAATTCATCCTTTCCTGTAATTTCAATTTGAACATTGAGATTTCCTCCTATTACTTCTGCTAAAGTATCAAGTATCTCTTTAATTCTATTTTTAGCGGTTTTTGAAAGATTATACTCTTTTAAAGAAATGGGTTTTTCTTTAAAATTGCAAAAAGGTAAAGATTTCATATACAGAAAAGGATCTACTTCTTCAAATTTTACTGCTTTAACATCTGGGGGTTCTTTTTCAAATCCCATTGCCTCAGCCAGTTCAAAAACTTCTTTTTGGGAAGCAAAAACCCTTTCTATCACTTCATGATAATCCACTTTACCAGGTAGTTGACCCCATCTTTGCATCTGTGTAAGCATCCATACACCGCATTTTTCCCAGGGATAGGGAATAAAATCAATTCTATCTGGAACAGAAAGGATATTCCCTTTTCCATCAGGGAAAGTTCCTGTAAGAACCTGTTCTAAAGGAGTAGGATGTTCTAAACCTAAATAAGAATAGATCTCTTGAGCAATTTTCTTTTTCTCCTCTTCAGAAGCTGTATGAAGTAAGTATTCTGCTTCTATTAAAATTTTTAGTAAAGCTGTATAGGTATTTGGATACTTTTGTTTAAATTTTTGGGTTGTAGCAAAACAGCAACAGAGATGTTTGGGCATAATATCCTTGGAAAGTATATAAATAAAACCAATATCACGATAAACAGCTACTTGATTCCAGGGATCTGGTGCAAAATAACCATCTATATAGCCTTTTTCTAAATAATAGGGCATTCTTGGAGGAGCAACTTCAATTATTTTTACATCTTTTAAAGGATTTACTCCATGCTCAGCCAAAAAATAGCATAAAAGATAATAATGCATGGAAAAGAAATAAGGCACTCCCAAGGTAAATCCTTTCATATCTTGAACATTTTTAATTCCAAGATGCCGTTTGGAGATAGTAAGTGCCTGCCCATTGATATTCTGAGCAATTATTAAAATAATATCTTTTTTTGGACCATTTAGTCCTAATTGAGAGGCTAAAGGCATTGGAGCAAGCATATGGACTCCATCAACTTTTTCGTGCTCTATTAGCTCTTTAATGCCACTCCACCCAGGTGCTGGTTTTAGATTTGCTTTAAGTCCGTGTTTTTCAAACAATTTATACTTGTGAGCATATAAAAGCGGTGTGCAGCAAGTAATAGGAATAAAAGCAATATTTAATTCTGGTTTCTCTATTTTTGTCTCTGCTTGCATCGCCTTGCCCCCAGGTTTAGACAATTTGTCTTATATTAAAAATTGCAAAAAGATGGTATAAATATACTAATATAAGGAACAAATGTCAAGGGACGAAAAAATTTACCATAAAACAGCAGTCTTTTATTCTATTTTATTTTATTAATTAATACTGCCTAAAAAACTGTAGAGTGGTATAAAGTTTTCTACACAAATAAAAAAAATAGTAAATTTAACAATTAAGCAGATAGAAGAGTATTTTAAAATTTTTAATTAAAACAGAAGTGGGAGGGGGAATCCCTCCAGAAGTAAGAAAAGAGACCCTTAGAAGAGAAGCTGATATTCTAAGCAGAAGAGATTGTTATCTTTATTATCCCCACCTGCAATCACATAATCTCCTCTTATAGCAGAATTCCATTCTTTAAAGAGATAATAAAAACCAAAACTTGCATACTGAACTTCATAATTTTTATCATATTTATCATCGTTATCATTTACATCTATGATTTCAGAATATCTTCCAATTAAATGGAGTTTTTTAAGGAAGTCTAATCCACCCAAGACCGGCATTTGTAAATTAACCTGAGCATACCAACCAGAAGCAGTCCCTAAATCTGTATAATAATTTTTTTGAGTACCATTAGAATTAGAATAATAAATCCTTGCATTTGATTTATCAAACATATACCCACCTTCTAAAACAATTCCATATTTTTTAATGTTTATTTGAGCTTCTACATCTGTTAGATGTCTTGCAATAGGTTGATCTATAACAAGTTTATTGTAGGTTATACTGCTTATTGTTTTATTAGAAATTTTTCTGTTGTATACACTATAATAAATTAATTTAGAACCTGCATCGTATCCTAATTCATGAGCAGCTCTTACTCTGATTGAAAGATTTTTATCATCAATTAATGTATTATCTAAACTAAACACATAGAGCCATTTATCGTCTTCATTATAAATTTTATTATTATGTTTCTGCCAGCCTTCTCCATTTAAAATAGCAGCAACTAAAGTCAACTTTTTAATAAACTTATCTTTAAGAAGCTGAACATCCATCTGAATTCCAGTGTCTCTCCAGGTATCAAGAAATTTATTTACAACCACAGCTCTTTCAGGGAACCAAAGTTTTATTCCAGGTTTTAAATAAGACATAGAAACAGGATTTTTAAAAAGTCCTGCTTTAATGGAAACAGGAACAGGAAGTTGATTTACTTTATAAACTACAAAAGCATCCCAGAGTTCTACATTACTTCCTCTATCAGCTCTTAAGTGAATCATGTATTTAAGATTTTTATTAAGGTTGCCGTGAAACCTTACTCTAACTTTTCTCGGAATAAAACCATCTCCTGGATCTCCGTAGATGGTTTTGCCATTATTTTGACTTTCTGAAAATCTTAAAAGAACTCTTCCATCAACCTGAAGTTTTTGAGTTTTGGAACGAGGTGTTACTTCTTTTTGGCTTGCACTTTCAGCAAGTGCCTGCGAGAAGAAAAATAGAACAGCTAAAAATACTACCAAATACTTCAAACTCCCTTTCACTTTATCCATTCCTCCACCTCCTTGAAATTTTTATTTTTTAGTTGCATTATTTTTAACTCTAATTTTATTAATTGCAAGCACAAAATCTACATAAGATGGACAACTGTAGTTAAAACGAACTTAATCTGTATTTTAGACTTTTTGGATTATAATAGATTTGCGAATTATAATTTTTATCCGAGACAAATCCTTATTTGGGAGAAGGAGCCCGGAAAAACTTAAAGAGCCTCTCGATTCTAATTGCTGGTGCAGAATGTATCGGCGGGGTTTATCCCCTCCAGAAAAATAAAAAAACACAAAGGTAGGGGAGGACTTTAGTCCTCCCGAAAAATGAAATGCAAAACACAAATGTAGGGGAGGACTTTAGTCCTCCCGAAGAAAAAATTATAGCAAGGGTTGTT
>CAZQIW010000096.1:0-6084 GCA_964593845.1 uncultured Thermodesulfatator sp.
AGATAGTTTTTTGTGGAAATTTATTTTTAGAAAACCGAAAGATTTAGATATTCTCAAAGAAAATCTTATATTTAAAGGTCTTTCTTCAAAAGAAATCGTTAAATTAATGGACTATCTTCATAAAAGAAGATATCAAAAAGGAGAAAAAATTATCCGTTATGGAGAGCCAGGTTTTGCTCTTTATATAATAATGGAAGGCGAAGTTTCTGTGGAGATACCTACAAAAACAGGGTTTGTAGAAATAGATACTTTATCTGTAGGGGAATTTTTTGGTGAAATGGCTTTGGTTACTGAAGCTCCACGAACTGCTACTATTAAATGTAAAAGCGATGTTGTGGTTTATGTGTTAACCAGATCCGCTTTAGAAGAAGCTATGAGCCTTAATCCTGAGATAACAGTTAAAATTCTTTATAATATTGCAGGAGTAATAGCAGAAAGACTTAAAAAACTAAACGAACAGCTACAAAAAGAGTCATGAGGAATTCAAATTTAATTTTTTTACTTATATTTTTAGCTTTTGGTATTTTTTTAATTTTTTTATATTTTTTCCCAGCAGTAACTTTTTTTATACTTCTTTCCCTCAGCACGGTTTACATTGTAGGAAATTTTATAGATAGGGTTTTTAGCAAAAAATATCGTGTTTTAGTGGCTGCAGTCTTTTCCTTTTCTTTATACCTTATTATAGCTATGTTCATCCTTGTGCTTTTTGCTCTTTTACATAAATTGAATTCAATTAATTTGGATTTCCTAAGTTCTAATAAATATCTTTGCCAACTTTTTACTCAGGTTAAAAAATACCTTAATTGGAAGTCTTTTAGTAAACCTCTAACTGAGATTGGAACTTATAGCATTATTTATCCAGTCCTTACCTTTTTTCTTTTAAAAGAACGAATAAAACTTAAAAAAGGAGCTCTTAATTTAATCCCTAATTGTTATTTTGAAATGGCACTTAATATCTTTTATCATGTGAATAAAAAGCTTAAAGCTTATTTTAAAGGTTTGGTAATCCAAACTGCTGTTTATTCTTTTATTTGTAGTTTAGGCTCACTCCTAATTGTTCCTAAGTACGCTATTGTTCTGGGAATAATAGGTGGACTTTCTAATATTATTCCTTTTTTTGGAACTATTTTTAATTACCTTTTTCTTTCTTTAGTATTATATATCTTTGCTGGAAAAGCTGGAATTATTACTGGAGTTATTACTGTTTCTGTAGCTCAATTTGCAGATATGATTGTTTATCCTCTTACATATTCTAAAGTTCTATCTATTCCATCCAGTTTAATAATTATTTCTGTTCTTCTCTGGGGAAAATTTTTTGGAATTGTAGGAATGCTAATTTCTGTTCCTCTTACTACTTTAATTTATGCAGTTTTTATTGAATTTGGACGAACAGTAAAATATTATACTAAATAGTTACTCAGAAAGTTCCAAATTTTTTCTTACATGTGCCCAGGCTTTAATCTTGCATGTGCTTTGTATAACTTCACTTTCTGGAAATTTTTTCTGAAGCTTAAAAGTTATCAGCACAAGGGCTTTATGCACTCCATCAGTTGGATCAGGATGATCAGAGTCATGAATAGAAATTATAAGTCCATCTTTATAAGGAGCTATAGAAATAAAAAACCGCTGTTTTAAATGCCCTTCTACCACCAGAGTATCTATTAAAACTCCATCTTCTTTAAAATATACATCAAGGACTTTAATAAGCTCCTCATCCTTTCTCCAGATTATCTCCTTGGAAAAAATTTTTGCCAGTTCTTTAAACTCAACTTTCTGATTTAGTTTTAAAATGTTTAAAGGCAAGGGTTCCTCCTTTTTCAGATTTACTATTGGATAAAATTTACACACCCATTCTGGAAGTTCAACCTCTTTTACTTTTTTAAAACCAATATAAAAAAGAGTAAGCCCCATAGAAAGCCATTTTCTTGCATACTTAGTGTGATAATATCCTGGCAGTTCGTGTCTTAAAGGTGTTTCCCATAGCGGTTCATAAGCAGGACATCTTGAAAAGATTTCTATTACTTCGCAAGCATATTCCTCATAATCGGTTACCATAAGAAAAAATCCTTGCTGAACCAAGCGATCTGCAAGCAACCAGGCAAAAGCAGGATTAACTAACCGCCTTTCCTTTTGTTTTTTCTTAGCCCAAGGATCAGGAAAGTTCAAATAAAGACCAGATAAAGAAGAGGGGCTAAAAAGTTTGGAAATCGCCTTTGCACCTTCCATGCAAATAAGACGCAAATTATTTACACCGCTTTTTAAAGCCCTGTTTACTGCTTTTCTAAAGTATTCCCTGGAAACCTCAACCCCTATAAAATCAGCTTCAGGATTTCTTTCAGCAAGCCAAACTATAAATTCCCCATTACCTATACCAATTTCTAAATAAAGTGGAGCCTTTCTTTTAAATATTTTTTCCCAATCTGGTCTTATTCCCAGCTCTTCTTCTTTAAACTCTATTTTTTCTAAGGGAAACATTAAAGCGATGTTTTTAGATATTTTTAAGATATTTTTTAAAGTTAATGCATCAACATCTTAAAAATTCCTAAGATGGTGCCTAAAATTAAGATGGTTTGACCTGTAATCAATCCTACTATCCACTTTATTGTAGAAAATTTAATTCCTTCTATTTCTTTTTGTAATCTCAACTCAGTCTCTTTTAGCTCTTTACGAACTTGTTCTATTCCCTTTTGCAATCTCAACTCAGTTTCTTTTAACTCTTTACGCACTTGTTCAGTTTCTAACCTTACATTTTTTATTTCTTTTTCTAATTTCAACTCAGTCTCTTTTAGCTCTTTACGAACTTGTTCTATTCCCTTTTGCAATCTCAACTCAGTTTCTTTTAACTCTTTACGCACTTGTTCAGTTTCCAACCTTACACTTTTTATTTCTTTTTCTAATTTTAATTCAGTCTCTTTTAACTCTTTACGAACTTGCTCAACTTCTAACCTTACATTTTCTATTTCTTTCTGTAATCTTAATTCAGTCTCTTTTAATTCTTTACGCACTTGTTCAACTTCTAATTTTACACTTTCTATCTCCTTCTCTAATCTTAATTCAGCTTCTTTTAGCTCTTTACGAACTTGCTCAATTTCCTTTTCTAATTTCAATTCAGTTTCTTTTAACTCTTTACGAACTTGTTCTATTTCTTTCTGTAATCTCAACTCAGTTTCTCTTAGCTCTTTACGAACTTGTTCTATTCCTTTTTGTAATTTCAACTCAGTTTCTCTTAGCTCTTCACTTGTTGCTGCTTTCTTCATTTCTACATATTCTACAAACTCTGCAAGAATTGCTGCTTTCTCTTCGCCCAAATCTTTAAATGCATGATAAACTTTCAATGCATAACCCATTTTTTTCCCTCTTACTTCTTTTTAACCTCATTCTATCATAAAACTTTTAATCTATCAATTTACCTACTTTTGTTCTTCGGTTGCTTTAACATTTCTCCTTTTGCATACCCTTATTTTTTTTATAAACATTGCTTTAGTTACAGAAAGTGAAATTAAAATTTTTCTTAAAATAAGTTTAAAAGCGTTATTCTTTTTGTAAAAAAAACTTTTATAAACTAATTTGCTTGTTTTTGAGATTTGACTTCTGGTTTTTATTTGAAATATTTAAATACATATATAACGTTTTTTAAAAAATTTCTAACCAATTAAAAATTTTTAAAAAAGGAGGAATTAGGTATGTGGTTAAGTTTAAGGTTGAGTTTAGTTTTTTTTATACTTTTTTCAACTTTTTGGTGTTCCAATGCTTTTTCTAAAAAGGTTGTGTTAAAAATTTTTCATGCTGGTAGTTTATCTGTGCCTTTTTCTAAAATGGAAAAAGCCTTTGAGAAAAAATATCCATATATAGATGTGAGACGAGAAAGTAGTGGAAGTGTTCAGGCTATAAGAAAAGTAATTGATCTTCATAAACCTTGTGATGTGGTTGCAGTTGCTGATTATACATTAATTCCTAAGATGCTTTTTCCTAAATACGCCGATCATGTGAAACTTTTTGCAAGAAACGAATTGGTATTATGTTATACCAAACATTCTAAATATGCAAAAGAAATAAACTCTAAAAACTGGTATGAAATTTTAAATAGAAAAGGAGTAAAATGGGGATTTTCTAATCCCAATGATGATCCCTGCGGTTATCGCACTGTAATTGCTATTGGTTTAACTTCTCTTTATTATAACAAACCTGAAATTTTAGAAGACCTTCTTGGAAAAAATACCAATTTAAGTTGGAAACAAACTAAGGATGAAATCCTCTTTTCAGTGCCTGAGAATTTAAAGTTTAATACTCAAAAACTTGCTATTCGTCCTAAGTCTGTGGAGCTTTTGGGATTATTAGAAAGTGGAGCAATTGATTATGCCTTTGAATATAAAAGTGTAGCTCTTCAGCACAAACTTTTATTTGTAGAACTTCCTCCAGAACTTAATCTTACTGCAGTAGAACATGCTAATTTTTATAAAAAATGTAAAATAAAACTTGCTAATGGAAAAGTAATTAGTGGAAAGCCTATTGTTTATGGAATTGCTGCATTAAAAAATGCCCCACATCCTAAGGAAGCAAAACTCTGGGAAGATTTTGTAACTTCTGAGGAAGGTAAAAAAATTCTTTTAGATTGTTATCAAACTCCTATTTATCCAGCTAAAGTTTTAAAAGTAAAAAAGAAGTAAGAAAGCTTCAAAAAGATCTGAAAATTAACAGAAAATGAAAAAAGGGTTATTATTTAAACTCTTCTTTCTTCTGGCATTATTCTGTTTAGCTTTTCTTATTCTCCCTATTGTTCATGTATTTATTAAACTCTCTTCACAGGATTTGATTAATGCGATAAAAGATAGAGCTATTTGGCAAGCTATTTTTACTTCTCTTTGGAGTGCTTTCTGGGCAACTTTTATTGGTTGTATCTTGGGAGTGCCTTTAGCTTATTTTTTAAGTAGATATCAATTTAAAGGTAAAACATTTTTAGAAAGCATTATTAATCTTCCTGTAGCTATCCCTCATGTAGCAGCTGGTATAGCTCTTCTTTCCCTTTTCAATCCCAGAACCTTGGTAGGACATTTTTTTTCCTTCTTTCACATTACCTTTACTGACACAATTTATGGAATTATCTTAGCCATGCTTTTTGTAAGTCTTTCTTTTGTTATCAGTTCCACTTTAGTTGGATTTAACAATGTGGATAAAGAACTGGAGATGGTTTCAAGAAGCTTAGGAGCCTCTCCAACTTATACCTTCTGGCATATTACTCTTCCTTTAGCCTTTCCAGCTATTTTAAGAGGAGCAGTGCTTGCCTTTGCAAGAAGCCTCAGCGAAGTAGGAGCACTCCTTATAATAGCTTATTATCCAAAAACTGCTCCTGTTCTTATGCTTGATAGATTTGAACAGTATGGTTTAAATGCAGCTCGTCCAGTAACTGCCTTAGTAATAATAGTCTCTCTTTTCATTTTCTTTACCTTATTTTACTTGAGCCGAAAATATGCTAAAAGTGAAAATTAAAAAAACTTATCCTTCTTTTTCTTTAAATGTTTCCTTTGAGATTTCAGAATTCACTTATACCGTATTTTTAGGACCAAGTGGTGCAGGCAAAAGTTTAACCTTAAAAACAATTGCAGGTTTTGAAAGAGCTGATGAGGGACATATTTTACATAATGGAAAAGATCTTAGTTGTTTACCTCCAGAAAAAAGGAAAATTGTATATTTACCTCAAAGTTTAGCCTTGTTTCCCCATCTTACTGTAGAGGAACACCTTTTATATCCCTTTAAATGTCAAAAAAAGAGCGTAGATAAAAAGTTTTTAGAAGAAATTATAGAAAAATTTGGATTGTCTCTACTTCTCAAAAAGAAACCTTCTCAGCTTAGCGGAGGGGAAAAACAGAGGGTAGCCCTTGCAAGAGCTATTGTTGCCAAACCCAAAATACTTCTCCTTGACGAGCCTCTATCAAGTCTTGATTTCCATCTCAAAATGAAGCTTATTCAGTTTTTAAAAAATATTAAAGAAAAATTTAATCTTACAATAATCCATGTAACTCATGATCCCTTAGAGGCTATGTTTTTAGCAGAAAAAGTGTTTGTAATAGAAAATGGACAAATTAT
>CAZQIW010000097.1:0-6055 GCA_964593845.1 uncultured Thermodesulfatator sp.
ATTTTTCTTATTAGCAGTGCTTTATATCAAGCTGGTGGAAGAAAAAGAACTTGAAACAAGATTCGGTGAAGAATACAAAGATTATAAGAAAAAAACACCTTTTATAATTCCTAAAAAGTGTATGTGAAAGGAGTAGCAAATAAATTTTATAACCGCCTAAAAATTATACAAGTGTAAAAAAATGGGGATAAGGAAGGTTAAGAGGTAAAGAAAATAATGGAAAAAGATTTGCAAAAGTAGTGAGATTCTTTATATTTACTTTTGTAATGGTAAAGTTTTTTTCCTGCTTTAAATATATAGTGAGCAGATATAGAATTTATTACTCGTATATTCATTTTAAGTGTCAAAATGAAAATAAAAAATAACAATAAAGGAAAGAGCAGAAAAAGAAGAAAACTTTACCGTTTGTAAAATTTTACTCAAAATACTTTTTAATGGGGGTGAGGGATGAGAGTATGTGATCTTTTTTTAAGGATTTTTTTAGGATTTTTGATAATTATTTTATTAGGCAATGAAGGTAAAGTTAGGGCTTTTCAATTTAAAGATAGTAGAGTTTCAATTTCTTCTTATACTTTTCTTAACAATCTGGAATATGTAGGAGATGTGGACCAATATTCTACTATAATAAGTAACAATGCTACTCAAGAGACTATTTTTCTTGGAGAAGGACAAACTTTTTTTGGAGAGCATTTAGCTTTAGAAGCAATACATCAAGAAGGTAATTTTTTATTTTATCGTTTTGGAGTTTTAGGGACACATCTTTACGGAGATGAAAAAAATTTTCACAAAGTTAGGCCTTTAGTAAGTATTGCTTATATAGTTCCTAAAGAAGCATCTTCCACTTGGGAGGATAATTTTTTTTCAGAAAAGAAAGGGAAAGAGTATAAATTTTATCTTATATTTGGAAGTATTATTAATGGACCCAGGAATAAGTTTATAGAACCTCTTTATGATGATAGTCTTTTTTATTATCGTCCGGTAGAAGAGGGTTTGGCAATAGGACAGAGTGGAACCTTAGGAAGTTATGATGCATGGATTAACTGGCAAAGACTTAATACTCCTTTTCATAGAGAAAGATTTGATATCGGGATAGTTAGTAAATTAAAGAAAAGGGGGTTTCACTGGGACTTTCAATTTCATTATGTGCATGAAGGAGGTCAATTATATCATCCAGGTCCAGTTAAAGATAATTTTGGTGTTGCTTCAGGACCTGAGTTAGTATTGGGAAGAGCTCGTTTCCGTGTAAGTGGATGTTATTCATATGATATTCCTGATAGAGGTAAACCAGAAACTTTTAGTGAAGGATGGGGAATAGAAAGTTCTATAATTTTTAAGGTAAAAAAAATGCAAGTCTTTTTAGAGCATTGGATTGGAAAAGATTTTCGGACAGCAGAGGGCGATCCTTTTTATCAAGCAGATTGGCTGGTAAAATTTGGTTTTTTACATAAGTGGAAACTTACAAAGCATTGTATATTATTATTGGGAGCAAGAGGATATTGGGTTAAGGGAACTTTTACCCATGATGAAAGATTAGAAATACGGTATTACATAAACTATACTCCTAATAAGTAAAAAGCTGAAAAAATTTTGTAAATATACAAGCGGCTGGCTTTATTAATTATGATTAATTATGATAAAAAAAATAGAAGTTAAATCTATCTTAAATAAGCACAAAAAAAGAGATGATTGGTTTTTAGATGATTACTCAATAAATCCTTATGAGGGTTGTTCCTTTAATTGTCTTTACTGTTATATCAAAGGGTCAAAGTATGGGGAGAATATAGAAAAAACTTTATCCGTAAAAATAAATGCTCCTGAAGTATTAGAAAAACAATTAAAAAGAAGGGCAAACAAGGGAGAATATGGAATTATATTAATTTCCTCCTCAACTGAAGCTTATTTACCAGTTGAAGAAAAATTAAGACTTACGAGAAGGCTTTTAGAGATAATTTTAAAATACAGGTTTCCTGTCCATGTGATGACAAAGTCAAATCTGGTGCTTAGAGATTTAGATATTTTGAAAGAAATAGACAAAAATGCCATTTTACCAGAAGATTTAAAAAATAAATTAAAAAGAAGGGTAATAATTTCCTTTTCCATTTCAACCATAGATGAAAATTTAGCAAAAATATTTGAACCAGGAGCGCCAAGACCAGAAGAAAGATTAAATACTATGAAAAAATGCAAAGAGCAGGGATTTTTTGTTGGAGTGAATCTTATTCCAGTGCTTCCTTATCTTTCAGACACAGAGGAAAAGCTTGATGAGATGATTAAAACTGCCAAACTTTATGGAGCAGATTTTGTTTTAGCAGGAGCTTTAACTTTATTCGGTAAAAATCCTACTGATTGTAAACCGCTTTATTACAAAGCCTTAGAAAAATATTTTCCCCATTTGTTACCCAAATATAAAAGTTTATTTAGAGTTTTTCCCATGCCTCCAAAGCAGTATCAGAAAAATCTTGAAGAAAAAGTGAAAAAAATTTGCAAAAAATATGGAGTCAATTATAAAATTTTACCGTAAAAGTAAATTAAATATCCAGCAGGTTGACAATTTCCAATTTTGCTCGTAGAATAACTCTTCAACTTATGATAAAAATCAAAGAAAAGCCTGAAGACTTTGTAGTTTCAGAGATAGCAGAAATCTTTCCAGAAGGGAAAGGAGAGTTTTCTCTCTATCTTTTAAAAAAGTATAACATTTCAACCTGGGATGCCCTTGGTAAAATTGCTAAAAAGTTACGAATTTCTATGGATTCCATAGGTTTCGGTGGTTTAAAAGATAAAAAAGCTATAGCCCATCAGTTTATTACCATCAAAAATGGTCCTAAAAAGGATATTAAAACCAAGGAATATGAGCTTATTTATTTAGGACAAACTACTAAAGCAATGTCCAAGGATCTTCTTCTGGGAAATAAATTTGAAATTACCGTAAGAAATTTTCCTGTAGAGGAAGAAAAATTTGAGGAAGAAGTTCTTTTAGTAAAACAATATGGTCTTGCAAATTATTTTGATGAGCAGAGGTTTGGTTCTGTTAAAAGTTCAAAAGAGTTTGCAGTAAAAGAAGTTATAAAAGGGAATTATGAAAAAGCTCTTTATCTTATGCTGGCTGAAGGAAGCCCTGCAGATATAGAGAAAACAAGAAAATTTAGAAATTGTCTTAAAAAACACTGGGGAGAATTTGAAAAGTGCTTAGATTTAGCCAAGGTCAACTGGGAAAAAAAGCTGCTTGAATTTCTTATTGAGCATAAGCTTTCAAAAAGGACATTTAAAAGAGCTCTCAACTTAGTTGATAAAGAATATCTCTTTTTCTTGGGAAATGCCTATCAGAGTTTCCTCTGGAATGAGATTTTAAAAAAGATTCTTCAAAACCTTGGAATATCCTATTTTGAGGCGCCCTATCTTCTGGGGAAATTCTTTTTTTATAAAAAAATAGAGCCAGAAAAATGGGAAGTTTTAAGATCTCTCAAGCTTCCGCTTCCTTCTCCAAAACTTAAATTTAAAGAAGATACTAATAATTTAGAACTTTCTCAGATTTATGATGAAATCTGTCAGAAAGAAAGTTTTTCTGGATTAAAAGATTTAAGAAGCTTTATAAAAGGTCTTATTTTTAAAACCTATCCCAGACCAGCAGTGGTTTTTCCTGAAAATTTGGAATGGGAAAAGATTGATGAAACCACTGTAAAATTGAGATTTTTTCTGGAAAAAGGTTCTTATGCAACTCTGGTAATAAAACGGCTTTATTATGGTTATAAGAATTCCTAACTGGCTTGGTGATGCCTTAATGGCAACTCCTGTTTATTACAATCTCTGCCGTCAAGAAAAAATCTATCTTTTTGGACCTCCTCAGATAGCAGACCTTTTTAAAAACTTTCCTAATACAGAAATTATTTATTATAAAAGAGGGAAAAATAAGGAAAATTTAAAGGCTTTAAAGCACTTAAAAAAAGAAATAGGACTTCTTCTTACCAATTCTTTTTCCTCTGCCTGGCTTTTTTTCAGAGCAAGAATTAAAGAAAGATGGGGATATGCTACAGACTTACGCAGATTTTTATTAACAAAAGCTGTAAAACCCCCAAAAAAGAAACTTCATCAGAAAGATTATTATTTAAATCTTTTAAAAAGCCTTGGTCTGCCCTCTGAGTTTAATGATTTGATTCTGCCTCTTGGAGATGAAGCCTTTAAACAGGCTAAAGCTCTTTTAAAAGGGATTGATAAACCTTTTATTGTAATTGCACCAGGAGCTGCTTATGGACCTGCTAAGATGTGGCCCAAGGAGTATTATAAAACCCTGGCGAGAGAGCTGATAAAATCTGGATATGCAGTAATTATTGCAGGGGGTATGAAAGAAAAAGAAATCGGAGATTTTATAAAAGACAGTTCTTCTCAAATTTATAATCTCTGTGGGAAAACCGATTTGCCAACTGTTGCAGGAATTTTTTCTATGGCTAAAGCCGTAGTGTCTAATGATTCAGGACTTATGCATTTAGCAGCAGCTTTAAAGGTGCCTCAAATAGCTATCTTTGGTTCAACTGATCCAGAACTAACAGCTCCTTTAAATCCCAATGCTATCGTATTAAAAAAAGAACTTCCATGTAGCCCATGTTTTGAAAGAACCTGTAAGTATGGACATTATAAATGTTTAACCTCAATTACTGTAGAAGAGGTCGTTAGTTCTGTATTAGAACTAATATAGGTCAAAATAGTTCTAAGTTAGAACTAAAAAGCTTGAAAAGGTTATAAAAAGTTCTATAATAGAACTATGAGAAAGCTTTCAGATCTTATAGAAAAACTTGAGCTTATTCATGAGCGTTTAAAACTCTCTTTACCAAGGCTTTTTCGTCCTTATTTTCAGAATTTAAAAATTGAGAACTTAAGAGGAGTTATTATTTATGGACAAAGAGGAGTAGGTAAAACAACTTTTCTTCTAAGTAAAACTAAAAATTTACCTTTTCTTTATGTTTCTGTTGACCATCCCTTGGTTTCTGATGTGTCTCTTTATGAGCTGGGAGAAGCTGTATTTAAATCTGGTTATAAAGGGATTATTTTAGATGAAGTTCAGTATGCAAAAGACTGGGCTATTCATCTTAAGGCGCTTTATGACTCCTTTCCAGAATGTTTTATCTGGGCAAGTGGGAGTAGTTCTTTAATTCTTAAAACTGGGTCAGCAGATTTTTCTCGTCGTTTTGTTTTTAAAAAGATTCCTCTTTTATCTTTTAGAGAATACCTATTTTTGACTTCTGAAGTTTTAATTGAACCTGTGGACATTTTTGATTTAAAGCTTGAGTTTTTAAAAAATTTTTCTTCTCTTGAACTTTTGCAAAAGTTTAGGAATTATCTCAGGTCAGGCACAAGACCTTTTTTTCAGGAAGGAGCATATTGTGAAAGACTAAAAGCAGTGCTTGAAAAAGCAATTTTTCACGACATTCCTTTACTCCTTCCTTCTATTAAAGAAAATCACTTAAAATTACTAAGAGCAGTTGTAGGACATCTTCTCTTTACTCCTGTGCCTGTGCTTAACATTTCTTCTCTTTGCAGGGACTGGCAAATTGGAAAAGAAAAGCTTTATGAGCTTCTTTTTACTATGGAATCTGCAGAAATTATAAAACTAATTAAAAAAAAGAAAAAAGACACTGGATATACTAAAGGAGCTAAAATTTTACTTACAGATGTTTCTTTTTACTATTGTTTTGAAGGGAATTTAGGGACAGCAAGGGAGGCTTTTTCCGTTTATAACTTATGTGAAAGGTATGGAGAAGTTTTAGCATGCCCAAATGATATGGAATGTGATTATGTGGTCAAGAACTTAAAAATTGAAATAGGAGGGAAACACAAAAAGCCTAAAAATGCAGATTTGGTGGTGAGCGATGAAATTGATCTTCCTGTAAAAAACAAAATCCCTTTGTATATCTTAGGATTGCTTTATTAAGATGGGAAAATATAATAGTTTATGGAAAAGACCTTTGCGAGTTTGTGTTAGAATTAAAGGAAAGCTCTTAACCTTTCCAGGGCTTTTTAGAAAAAATTGATTGAAAAGGTAACAAAATTGGAGTAATGTTAA
>CAZQIW010000098.1:0-6032 GCA_964593845.1 uncultured Thermodesulfatator sp.
AGAACAGAAGAAAGACAGAAGATGCATTTAGGTATTTGGAAAATTTGTTTAGGGAAGTAGTAGAAGAGGGGAAAAGACCAGTATTAGTGATAGATGAGCTTCAGGTGATAAGAAAGGTGATAAATGCAACAGGGCAGTTGGTATTAGATAGGTTGTTTAACTTCATGGTTCGGCTTACCAAAGAGACACACTTATGCCACTGTCTTTGTGCAACGAGTGATTGTCTTTTTATAGAGGATGTATATAGTAATGCTCGTCTTGAAGGAAGGGCAGAGTATTTTCTTGTAGATGATTTAGATAAAGAAGAGTCGTTTAAAGTATAATCAGCTTTTGGATTTGAGGATAAGGAACTTGTGTGGGAGTCCATAGGAGGAAAGTTTGGAGATATGGTAAAACTTTTTGAGAAAAAGAAACAGGGTTATAATGAAAAAGAAGCGGTAGAGAAGATGCTAAAGGATGGGATAATGAAGCTTGAGTGGTTGCTTGATTTAGTAGAAGAAGGAGAAAAAGAGGCACCTGAGTTAAATAAGATAAAAGCACTTTTAAAAAAATTTAAAGATAAAGAGGAAAGACCGTATAAAGAAGTAAAAGGTAAGGTATTGAAATTTTTGATAAAAGAGAACATACTTTTTTACAATCCAGTAGAGGGGATAGTTCGTCCACAGAGCAGGCTTCTCTGGAGAGCAATAAAGGAAGTGGTTGCATAAATGTATTTAATCTTAGGTTAGGGTTAAGAAGAAGGTGGAAGAGTTTACAATAACAAAATTATGAAAGAGTTTTATAGCTTTGTAGTTTCTTCAGAAGAGGCAGGAAAAAGACTGGATGTATTTATCAAAGAAAAGCTTTCAGATTTGAGTAGAAGCAGGATCCAAAAACTTATAGAGGAAGGCTATGTTCTGGTAAATGAAAAAGCTTCAAAGCCAAGTTATAAAGTAAAAGAAAATGATGAAATCAAAATTGAGATTCCTCCTGAAAAGGAGCTTGAGCTTGAACCAAAGGAAGTTCCCTTTGATATAATTTATGAAGATGAGGATATAGCAGTAATAAACAAGCCTTCAGGAGTGGTGGTTCATCCTGCTCCTGGACATTATGATGATACTTTGGTGCATGGATTACTTCTAAGGCTTAAAAATCTTTCTGGTATAGGAGGAAAAATCAGACCAGGAATAGTCCATCGTCTTGATAAGGATACATCAGGTATAATGCTTGTTGCAAAAAATGACTTTTCTCACAAAAAACTGGTGGAGGCATTTAAAGAAAAGCAGATTAAAAAAACATATATAGCAGTAGTTTACGGTATTCTCAAAAATAAAAAAGGACGAATAGAAACTTTTATAGGAAGACATCCCAAACACAGAAAAAAAATGGCAGTGCTTAAAGAAGGAAGAGAAGCTATTACCCTTTATGAGATAAAAGAAACTTTGGAAAAAGCCACTGTCGTTGTTCTAAACCCTGTTACAGGAAGAACTCATCAGTTAAGGGTGCATCTCTCCCACATAGGACATCCCATCTTAGGAGATCCAGTTTATGGAGGTTTAAAATACGATGTTCCCAGGGCACCACGCCTTATGCTTCATGCTTTTAAAATCTCCTTTAAACATCCCCGCAGCCTAAAAGAAATGGTATTTGAAATACCACTTCCTGAAGATATGCAGGAATACATAAAAGTTTTGAAAAAAACGGATGAAAAATGAAAAAAATCGGTATTACAGGTGGTATTGCCACTGGGAAAAGCACATTTTTAAAATTAATTAAAGATCTTGGCTTTTCTGTTTTCTCCTGTGATGAAGTGGTAAAAAAGCTATATCAAAAGCCTGCAATTCAGAAAGAAATTATAAAAATTTTTGGAAAAGAGATTTTAAAAAAAGAAGGAATTCTGGATAAAAAGAAAATTTTAGAAAAGATTTTAAGTAAAAAGAGACTAAAAAAAGAGCTGGAAGAACTTTTACATCCTTTGGTAAAAAAAGAGCTTCTGGAGTTTTTTAAAAAAGGCGAAGAAAAAAGAGAAAAAATAGTTTTTGCTGAGGTGCCGCTTCTTTTTGAAATAGGATGGGAAGAATTATTTGATGAGATCTGGGTTATAACCTGCTCAGAAGAAGTGCAAAAACAAAGAATTTCCGAAAGAAAAGAAGTTTCAGACCTTTTGATTAAACTTGCAGAAAAACAATTACCTCTTAAAGAAAAAGAGAAAAGAGCACACAAAATTTTTTCTTCAGAAAAAACTTTAGAAGAGCTAAAAGAAGAACTTAAAAAGATCCTAAGGGAGTATTTAGAAGATTAATTCCATTTTCAGTATAGGCGTGGAAAAGATAGGAATCTTTTAATTTTTTTACTTTTAAATCTTTTAAAAATAGAGCTTCTTTCAACTTTTTAAGAGGTTTTCCTTCTATTGCTGAAGGTCCTTTTCTGTCTCCTATAATTACAGGTCCTATAAAATAAAAAACTTCATCAATTAAATTCTCTTCTAAAAAACTGCCATGGATTTGGGCACCTCCTTCTACGAGTAAAGAACTTATGCCTTTTTCATAACACTTTTCAATCAGGGCTTTTAAATCTACTCTTTTCTTTTTTAAAGGAAGACGCCAGATTTCAACGCCCTTAGCAGCAAACTCCTTTTCTTTTTCTATCGGAGCTTCTTCTCCACAAACCAGGATAGTCTTTTTGTCCTCATCCACATTAAATATCTTATAATCTGGAGTTAAACTAAGCTTGGTATCCAGAACAATTCTTAAAGGATTTTTCCCCTTTACCAATCTGCAGGTAAGTTCTGGATCATCTTTTATTACAGTATTTTTCCCAACTAAAATAGCATCACAGATATGTCTCAATTTATGTCCGTATTTTCTTGCCTGCTCTCCTGTAATCCACTTGGAATCACCTGTAGAAACAGCTATTTTCCCATCTATGCTTGCTGCAACCTTCATTATTACCCAGGGCTTTTTTCTGATAATACGACTTAAAAAGAATCTGGTTAGTATTTTTGCTTCTTTTTCCAGCACACCTGCTTTTACTTCAACACCTTTAGACTTCAGGATTTCAAGCCCGCCTTTAGCTATAGGATTAGGATCTCTTATTCCACAAATAACCTTAGATATACCTACCTGCAAAATTTTTTCTGTGCAGGGAGGAGTTTTTCCATAGTGAGAGCAGGGTTCAAGAGTAACATAAAGAATAGCTCCTTTAGCTTTTTCTCCTGCTCGGTTTATAACCTCAACTTCTGCATGAGGTCCTCCATATTTCCGGTGATAGCCTTTAGCTATAATCTTTTTTGTTACAGGATCTACCAGCACAGCACCTACAGCAGGATTGGGAGAAACATATCCCAACCCTTTATAAGCTTCTTTAATAGCAATTTTCATAAAATATTCGTCGGAAAATTTTTCAGACATGGAAATTTTTATCTTCTCCTGGGACGCAAAGCTGAAATATAAAGAAAAGTTTGTAAACGACTCCAGTTTATCTTTGAAGATTCCTTTTTTTTCTCTTCTCTTGCTAATTTTATCTTCTGAGCAATTTTAGAATAATACTCATCCTGAATATTTAAAGGCGTGCGTCTGATTTGATTTAAATGAAAAATAAGAGCATTAAGTTTTCTAACTTTGGAATAAGCTCCTGCCACTTCATCTTCCAACATTTCTTCTAACCTGGAAATTTCTTTTCTCAATTCCACTTCCTTAGGAAGAAATCCAGCATTTTTGAGCACTTTATAAACCACTCTTAAATCTTCTGGCATAAAAGGATCTTCTTTTAATTCCAGAGGTTTCCCCTTAAATTCAAGATCCTTAAAGTCTCCGTTTTCCATAGCCTCACGAATTCTTTCCTCAGCAATCCGCTGAAATATCAGCAGACTCATTTTTACTTGGTTAACTGAGAAAGTTTAAATTCTATCCAGCCTGTTTCTTCTATATCAGCACTTTGTAAAGATTTTTTATAATATTCCACAGCAAGTTTTTTATCTCCAAGTTTTTCAGAAAGTCTTGCTATATCAGGATAAACCAAAAAGTTTAGGTCAGTTTCTTTTTTAGAAATCTTTTTATAAATTTCTAAAGCTTTTTTCCATTTTTTCTGATTTTCAAGAAGTTTGGCTTCTCCATAGAGGATCACAGCTTCTAATTTGTCTGGATAGTCTTTTTTTAAAGACTTCAACAATTCCTGCATCTTGGAAAAATTTTTCTGCTGAAAATAATGGCTCCACAAAAGAAGTGAAGCTTGAAGTGCTGCTGAGGTTCCTTTGTAATTTTTTATAATCTGGTTTAAAGAAGCTGACATATCGGAAGTTTGAGATGCTTCAAGAAGCTTCAGAGCTGCTTCTTTTTCTTTTTTAGAAAAGTAATAACTAATCCCACCCCAGAGAAACCCTAAGAAAAATAAAAAGAAAATAAGTAATAGAATTAAACGAAGATTTTTGTCAAAAAAATCAACCAGTTTTTCATGAAAGGATAAAAGTTTATCAGAGATTTCCATTTAGCCCTCAACCCCTCCAAAAAAGTCATCCCAATTAAAAATAAGAGGTTCTGCCCCTTCTTTTAAGACCTCATAATCCGAAATTTCTCCTAAAATAATCATGTGATCTCCAGCTTTACATTCTCCCATAACCTCGCATTCAAAATAAGCCAAAGCATCTTTCAGCACAGGGCAACCATTCATAGAAAGTTTATAGGAAATATTTTCAAATTTATTTACATTTTTTCCACTTTTAAAACCAAAATGCTTGGCAAGTTCTATTTGATCCTTTCCTAAAACATTTATACAGAACATGCCTGAGTTTTTAATTAGTTCATAAGTATATCTTTGAGGAGCAATAGCTACTGCTAAAAGTCTGGGTTTAAAAGACACTTGAGACACCCATGCAGCAGTCATACCATTAATTTTGTCATTCCATTTAGAGGTAATCACAAAAACGCCTTGTGGAACATACCAGGAAATTATTTTTTGCAATCCCACGATTTTCTCCTTTGTTGATTTGTTCAATAAATAATTTTACTTGAGGAGAAAAGGATTGTCAAGTGTAATAAAATTAATACACTTGCATTTTGGTAAAAATAAGAGGTTCTTTTATAACTGAATTACCACTATAAATAGTAATTACTGCTATTTTAACTACTTTGGCATTTTTATAAACAGCTTTAGACCAGATAAAACAATTATTTCCAGCTTTAAAAAACTTTATTTGCACAGGATCTCCTATAGAAGGAGTATAAGAGGCATTACCGCTGCAAGATTGAGCTTTAAGATAAAGATTTTCTACAGCTTTCATAAGTCCCCACTCTGCATTATTTTCAACTATTTTATACTTAGTTTCAGCAGCTATAGAAAAATACCCTATCTGGTTAATAAAAGCCGCAGTTATTCCAAGAATAACAAGAACCAAGGATAATATTAATACTGTTACAAGGATAAAGCCTTTATTTTTTTGACTTTTTTCATACTTCATGTTTTATTACCTTGCAAAATATTTTTCTATCTCAAATACCTTAGATGAATCAGACTGACTTACAAATTTAATCTTTATTTTTACTCCTCTCCCACTTTTATATACCAAAAAAGAAGTTACTTTAGCTATCTCTTTGCTTCCTTCATACTGGGGATTGAAAGGATCATACATGTCCCAGGTTTCCATTCTTAGTGATTTATTTTTTATATACAAACGAACTTTATGAGGCACGCGAATTATTACATCTCCAGGTTGAAGAGAATAAGAAGTGGTGTTATTTATATCCTTTACCTGCACATTTACTTCGGCATTAGGTGAAGAATCTAAATTAATACACTCCTTATTATCCGGGTTTAAGTTACTTAATTGATAAGTAATAGGAACACCAGAAGCATCTAATAAAACTCCGTTAGAATTCCAGATGTAATAATAATTCTGGCTTTTTTTACTTCTTAATCTGCAACTTATTACTTTAGCTATGCTTCCATTAATACCTGTTACAAAACCCATTCCATAAAAATTTGCATAAAATTCTACATCGCTACAACCAGTTTCCAAAGCTCCTTTGTTACAAGTAATACACATAGGATCAGAAGGC
>CAZQIW010000099.1:0-5975 GCA_964593845.1 uncultured Thermodesulfatator sp.
GCAAGAGCTGACTTTCTGGCGTTTCTGAGTTTTCCCCAAAAATCGAGCTCGTAAGAAACCGAAGTTAAAATATTGTAAGAAGTATTAGGATTTTCTATATCAACTGGCATTCTTAAAGCCATTCCAAAATTTTCTATATTATTTTCTATACTTTCTGGTATTTTAGTTCTGGAACCCTGAGCTTTATAACCCAAAAGAGGATAAAGCTGTGCTTTTTTTAAACCTGCAAGAGCCATAACTTGCTCAAGTCTGGCAGTTGCGATAAGAAGATCTTCGTTATTTTTTAAGGCAAGCTCTATTAACTTATTAAGCTGCGGATTCTTAAATTCCTTCCACCAGCCCCAGTTTATCTTAAATGTTCCATTAGTAGCAGGCACAAAACTTGAATTGGAAGGAAGCTTAACCTTTGGAACTTCTAACTTAGGAGCAAAATTACAAGAAACCACAAAAATTCCTAAAAGACACATTAAACAAATTTTACTAACTTTATTTTTCATAAACTTTGTCCTTTTTACTTAAGCTTTATTAGGTTTAAATATACTTTCTATTTTTTCTCTTATGATTACAATAAGATAGTAAAAAAGAGGTATAAAAAATATTCCAAAAATAGTGGCAAAAAGCATTCCAGCAATAACTGTTAATCCTACTGTAATTCTGCTCATAGCACCTGCTCCAAGACTTAGAAGCAAAGGCACTGCTCCTGCAATAAACGCAAAAGAAGTCATTACAATAGGTCTAAATCTTACACGAGCAGCATACAAAGTTGCTGATAAAAGATCTACTCCTCTTTTTCTCTCCATTTCTGCAAATTCTACAAGAAGGATGGCATTCTTTGCAACAAGTCCTGCTATAGTAAGTAATCCAATTTTAAAAAATATATTATTTTCAAGAGAAATAGGAAGAACCAGAGTGCTTAAGTAAAATACAAAACTTGCTCCAAAAATTCCTATAGGCACTGTAAAAAGTATAGTAATTGGTAAAACCCAGCTCTCATAAAGTGCAACCAAAAGAAGATATACAAAAATAAAAGTAACGAGAAAAATCGTCCCTGTTTTTGCTTTTTCTTTAACCTCAAAATAGCTCATTCCAGAAAAACTTAATTTATACCCAGGAGGAAGCACTTTTTTAGCTACTTCTTCAACTGCTTTTAATACCTCACCAGAGGTATATCCTGGTTTAGCCATTCCAGCTACTTTTATAGCTGGAAACATATTAAATTTTTGCAAGATAGGAGAAAAAGCCATCCGCTTTATTTTTATAAGACTACTAAGAGGAATGAGCTTGTTATCCATAGAACGCACATAAACATACCTGTAATCTTCTGGACTTTGTCTAAATTTCCAGTAAGCTTCTAAATTTACATGGAAGGTTCTTCCATACATATTAAAATCATTTACATAGAACTGTCCAAAAAGCATGGCAATAGTTCTGTAAATTTCACTTATACTCACTTCGTAAGCCTTTGCCTTTTCCCTGTCAACTGTAATTGTGTAAGTGGGAACATTAAAGTTAATAGAGCTTCTAACAAACATAAGTTCAGGTCTTTTACTTGCTTCTTCTACGAACTTGTTTACATAGTGAGCAAGTTTTGTTAAACTGCCTCCTGTGGTATCTTGAATAAATACTTCAAATCCACCTACCATTCCCATTCCAGAAATCGGTGGTATTGGCGCACAAAATACCCAGGCGGATTTTATTTCAGAAAAACTTTTTATTAAATTTTTTAAAGTTATAGGAAGAAGAGGTCTTTGGCTCCAGTCTTTTAGATTTATAAATCCTAAGAAAGAATCAGTCCTTGGTAAACCTGTGTCAAGATCAATACCTCCCACACTTCCCCAATTAACAATATCTGAGGAATTTTTAAAAATCTGACTGATTTCTTTTATAGTTTCAGCAGTTCTTTGAAGAGAAGCACCTGGGGGAAGCTTTCCACCATAAAGTAAAACTCCTTTATCTTCATAAGGCACAAGTCCTGTAGGGATTTTTGAAAGAAAGAAAAAGCTTAAAGAGACTATTGCCAAAAATAAAATTACACTTATTGGATAAAATTTTATTGCTTTTTCTGAGCCAGAAACATACCACTCTCTGGTTTTTGCCAAAAGCTTTTCAAAAAGCCTTATTGGAAGAATTGGAGGTTTTTCCTTTTGTCTCAAGATATATGCACAGAGTGCAGGGGTTAAAGTTAAAGCCACAAATCCAGAAAGCACCATAGTTAAAGTTATAGTTAAAGCAAACTGCATGTAAAACCTACCACTAAATCCACCACTAAATGCAGAGGGAATAAAGACAGAACATAACACGAACACAATAGCAATAATAGGACTGGTTATCTCCTTCATTGACTTTATCACTGCTTCTTTTGGAGGAAGCTTTTCTTCCTCTATAATTCTTTCTGCATTTTCTATAACTACAATGGCATCATCAACCACCAGTCCTATTGCAAGAACAAGAGCAAAAAGAGTGAGAAGATTTATGGAAAACCCGAATACATAAAAACCTGCAAAAGCTCCTATAATAGAAACAGGTATAGCAAGAGCTGGGATAACGGCTGTTCTTACTTTTCCTAAAAAGAGGTAAATTACGAACATAACGAGAATTACTGAAAAGATAAGGGTAAAAATAACCTCTTTTATAGCTGCTTTGATAAACTTGGTTATAGTAAAAACTTCGTGATACTTAATGTCTGAAGGAAATGTCTTGGAAAGCTCTTGCAGTTTTTTAACCAGCTTTTTGTGAACTTCTATAGCATTAGCACCAGGTCTAAGGTAAATTCCAATGGGAACACCAGGGGTATTTTTATAAAAACTAATGGTTACATACCTTTCTGCTCCCATTTCAACCTTTGCAATATCCTTTAACCTTAAAGTGGAGCCATCAGGTAAAGAGTTTATGATTATGTTTTTAAATTGTTTAACTGTGCTTAGCCTGCCTTCTCCCAGAACTGTAAAGGAAAAATAGTTTTTTTTCTTCATAGGAGCAGCAGAAAGGGAACCACCGAAAAATTGCTGGTTTTGATCCATTATTGCTCTGTAAACATCTGTAGGAGTAAGATGATACTTGGCAAGCTTGTCTGGGTAAAGCCAAATTCTTATAGAATACCTTCTTTGAAGCCAGTTTACTACATCACCTATCCCCGGGATTCTCTTAAGCTCGTCAAGAACATAGATGTCAAGGTAACTTGACAGACTTACTGTGCTTCTAACCCCGCCTTTAGACACGAAGAAGAACACAGAAAGAAGATCGGGAGAGCGTTCTCTCACTTCTATTCCGAGTCTTTTAACTTCTTCTGGAAGCATTGAAATAGCTCGGTTAATTCTGTTGTTAACTTCTATTTTTGCAGTTTCAGGATCAGTGCCTACATCAAAAAACACATACATATCCATTTGTCCACTTGAAGAAGCACTGCTTATTATATAAAGAAGGTTAGGGGCACCATTTATAGCAGACTCAAGAGGTGTAGCAACTGTTTTTAAAATCGTGTTTGCATCTGCTCCAGGATAATAAGCTCTTACTATAATCTGAACAGGAGCTAAATTGGGATATTCTTTAAGTGGAAGCACTTTTATTGCAAGAATACCAGCTAAAATAACTAAGATTGAGAGAACAGCTGCAAATTTTGGTCTTTCAATAAAGAAACGAGAAAACATAGTTCTATTTTCCTACGATTTTTTCCACTTTTATTTTGGTGCCTGAAGTAAGCTTTAATAGATTGTCCACTATCACTTTGTCTCCTGGCTTGAGCCCTTCTTCTACTACATAAAAGTCCTTATATTCTTCTCCAATTTTTATAAGTTTAGCCACAGCTTTATTTCCTTCTACCACATATACCTTTTCTCCTTCTGGAGCATACATAACACTTCTCTTAGGCACAAGAAGAACATTTCTTTTCTTTATACCAAGAAGCACTACTCTTACGAAGAGATTAGGTAAAAGAGAGCTTTCTTGGTTAGGAAAAATAGCCCTTACTTTTAAAGCTGGAATTCCTCTTTCAAGAGTAGAAGAGACAAAATCAATTTTTCCTGAGTATGGATAAAAACTACCGTCAGAAAGCTTTATTTTGACCTTAAGTTTCTTTAAAAAGTTTTTACCTTTTTTGTCCAGAAAATGATACTTCACTACATCTTCGTCAGGAATTGAAAAGGTTACATAGATAGGATCAATTTGATCTATTTCCACAAGGGGCTTTCCTGGAGATACAAGATTTCCAGGGTCAACCTTTTTTTCCTCAGCTATTCCACTTATAGGAGCTTTTACAAGAGTATAATTTAAATAAATTTCAGCTTCTTTTAATCGTGCTTTAGCTAACTGAAGATTTGCTTTTGCAAGTTTATATTGAGCAAGAGCATTATCTTTAGTTTCATCACTTACGAGCTTAGCTTTATAAGACTTCAATACTCTTTCCCATGTCTTTTCTGCTCTTTCAAGCTGAGCTTTAGCCTGTAAAAAGGCAGCTTTGGCACTTTCGTATTTTGCTAAGTAAATGTCTTTTTCTATTGAGAATAGAGGAGTTCCCTCTTTAACAAAATCTCCTTCTTTAAAAAGAACTTTTTCCAGAGTGCCTGTTATTTTAGCACACACCACTGCTCTTTGAAAACTTTTTGTAATTCCTGGATACTCCAAAGAAATAGGAATACTTTTTACTTTTTTAACTACATAAACATCTACAGGAACAACCTCTTGTTTAAATCCTCCTAAAAGACTTTCCTTTTTCTTTGACTTGCTACAAGCAGTGCATAAACACAAAACTAAAAAAGATATAAAAATTGATATTAAAAAGGAGTGCCTTTTCATACTTTCTCCTTTTTATGTAAGTATGCACTTACTTAAAAGTAATAATCCAAAATACTATTTTGTCAATAGTAAACTAAAATATTGCAAAATTATTAAAATTAGGTAATGTATTAAAAGATAAGTTAAAAAAGGAGAAACAAAAATGATAAACCCTGATTTAGTAAAAAAACTTAATGAAGTTGATCCATCTTTAAGAGAAGTTTTATGGTTGGTTTTGGAAGAAGTGGACAGGAAAACTCAGGAGATTGAAAAGATAAAAATAGAGAGACTTGAAGAAGCAGTGATAGAACTTACTAAAGCCCAAAAAAGAACAGAGAAAACTTTAAATGAGCTTGCTGAAGCACAGAAAAAAACAGAGGAGAAAGTAAAAGAACTTACTGAAGCACAGAAAAGAACAGAGGAGAAATTAAATCAGCTTGCTGAAGCACAGAGAAAAACAGAAGAAAAGGTAAAAGAGCTTAGTGAAGCACAGAAAAGAACAGAGGAGACTTTAAAAGAGCTGGCAGAGAGACAGAAAAAGACAGAAGAAAGATTAGAAAGGCTTGAGAAAGTAGTAGAAGAACTTACCGAAGCGCAGAAAAGAACAGAGGAGAAATTAAATCAGCTTGCAGAGGCACAGAAAAAAACAGAAGAAAGATTAGAAAGGCTTGAGAAAGTAACAGAAGAACTTGCCGAAGCACAAAAAAGAACAGAGAAGAGAGTAGATGAGTTAGAGATAACTTTAAAAGAACTTGCAGAAGCTCAGAAAAAAACAGAGGAAGAAGTGAAAAAACTTGCTATAGGACTTAATAGACTAAAGCAGCAAGTAGGAGGACTTGCAAGAAGTTTTGCCTATGCTCTGGAGAACGAAGCGTTTAGAAAATTGCCAGAGTTTTTAAAAAGATGTTATGGAATAGAAGTTATAGAAAGACTAATTAGAACAGAATTAGAAGGAAGAGAGATAAATATTTTTGGGAAGGTTTTACAAGGTGGAAAAGAATTTATTTTAGTAGGAGAAGCAGTAGTTAAACTTGATGATAGAGAAAAACTTAAACAAGTCTGGGAAAGTGTTCAAGTGGTAAAAGAAAACTTAGGAGGAGAGGTTTTACCTATAATAGTTACTCATTTTGCACGAAAAGAGTTAATTGAAAGAGCCAAAAAAGCTGGAATAATAGTAGTTCAAAGCTTTGAATGGTAAATTTATT
>CAZQIW010000100.1:0-5952 GCA_964593845.1 uncultured Thermodesulfatator sp.
CGGGCATAAAGCCCGCCGCTACAATTTTCCTCAATTAAAAAATATTTTTCAAACATCCTCAAGTGGTTAGTAAAAGTAGTTAGTAAAAAGCTTTCTTGTAAAGTTAAAAATTGTATAGTATAATTTAAGCATGCCAATTTATGAATTCAAGTGTGAGGTTTGTGGAGAAGTTTTTGAGACTTTACAGAAGTTAGGAGAAGATTTTCCACCCTGCCCCAGGTGCAATTCTAAGCAGGTAATTAAATTGCCTTCTATTTTTGGGTTTCAGGATAAAAGTGCCAAAGTTTCTGCAAGAGAAAGAGCAATTTTAAAAAGGGCTCGTGATTATTTAATAGATGGAAAAGTAGGAGAAGCCAGAAGATTTCTGGAGAAGGCAAAAGAATTTTATCCTACAGATACCATTAAAAAACTCTCAGACACCTTGGCAGAAAAAAAACCTGTAAAAGGTGGATACATAAGCAAAACAGAAGTAGTGATTACTAAGAAAAAGGGGTAGTTATATGTCTGAAAATAAAGAAGATTTTTTTTTAAATTTAGTTACTTTTAGCACTTTTATTCTTTCTTTAAACACCGCTGCTCTGGTGCATCTTGGGGAGATTCCAGATCCTATTACCAATAAAAAAGAAGTAAACTTAACCCTTGCAAAACAAACTATAGATACCTTAGAGATGCTTAAAGAAAAAACTAAAGGAAATCTTACTGCAGATGAAGAAAAATTGTTACAAAGCATTCTTTACGAGTTGAAACTTAAATTTTTAAAACTGGTGGAATAGGTCTCCTCATGAAAAGCTGTTTTCTTCTCTCTCCTGCCAAAATCAATCTTACCCTTCAAATTTTACGAAGGAGAGAAGATAATTATCACGAAATATACACTATCTTTCAAAAAATAGATCTTTTTGATGAAATAGAAATTAAAAGAGGGGTTCGGCTTTTTTCTTTGGATTTTTTTAGTGAAACTCCTGTTTCCTTAGAAGAAAACCTGGTTTATAAGGCTTATAAAAAGTTCAAAGATGTTTTTAATATAAAGGAAGAAGTAGCAATAAAGGTAAAAAAAAGTATTCCCATGGGAGCAGGGCTTGGTGGTGGAAGCAGTAATGCTGCTACGGTTCTAAAAGGTCTGGCTCATCTTTATGGAATAGATCCAGAAAGTGAAATTTTATATCAGATTGCAAGAGAGATTGGAGCAGATGTTCCTTTCTTTTTAAGTCCTTATAGCGTAGCAATAGGAAGAGGTATAGGAGAGATTTTAACTCCCTTCCCTTCTTTTCCAGCCTGGTATATTTTAGTCTGCCCGGAGTTTAAAATAAGCACAAAATGGGCTTATGAAAATTTAGGATTGACAAAATCAAAAAATCCTGTTTATTATTCTCACAAGATTCCGCCTTGGCGTGAGCCTCATGGTCTTATAAATGATTTTAAAAAACTTGTGTTTAATAAATTTGAAGTTTTAAAAAATTACGAAAAATTTCTAACTGATGTGGGATGTGTGGGAGTAGGGCTTAGTGGAACTGGACCAACCCTATTTGGAATTTTTGAAAAAGAACCTCCTTTTTTTGTTTATGAAACTCTTAAAAAATTTTTAAAAAATGTTAGAATTTTTCTGGCAAAAAATTTAGAATAAATTTTAAAAGGGAGGGCTTTTCCCAATGGCTACTAATGGATTTAAAGGTTTTTATGTTTTTTCTGGTTCAGCCAATCCTGAATTAGCCCAAAATATTTGTAATTACTTAAACATCCCTTTAGGGCAATGTATTATTAAAAGATTTAGCGATGGAGAAGTTTTTGTAGAGATTCAGGACAACATTAGAGGTTCTGATGTTTTTATAATTCAGCCTACCTGTCCTCCTGTGAATGAGCATCTTATGGAGCTTTTAATTATGGTGGATGCTGCAAGAAGAGCTTCTGCCAGAAGAATTACTGCTGTGATTCCTTATTATGGATATGCCAGACAGGATAGAAAAACTGCTCCAAGAACACCCATTTCTGCCAAGCTGGTTGCTAATTTAATTGTTACTGCAGGAGCAAGAAGAGTTCTTACAATGGATCTCCATGCAGGACAGATTCAGGGTTTTTTTGATATTCCAGTTGATCATCTCTATGCTCTTCCTGTATTTTTAAAACACCTAAAGGATAACTTTGCTGGAAAGGACCTGGTAATAGTTTCTCCTGATGCAGGAGGAGTAGAAAGGGCAAGAGAATACGCTAAAAGACTCAATGCAAGTATTGCTATAGTGGATAAAAGAAGAGAAAGACCAAATGAAAGTGCAGTAATGAATATCGTAGGAGATGTTAAGGATAAAATAGCTATTATTATAGATGATATGGTAGATACAGCAGGAACTATGTGTCAGGCTGCTGATGCCATTATGGAAAGAGGAGCTAAAGAAGTATATGGAATGGCTACTCATCCAGTGCTTTCAGGAAAAGCACTGGAAAGAATAGAGAAATCTTCTTTAAAAACCCTTTTTGTAAGTGATACCATACCTTTAAGAGAGGAAGCTCAAAAATTAGAAAAAATAAAGGTCCTCTCTGTAGCTAATCTTTTAGGAGAAGCTATTAAAAGGATTCATACTGATGAATCTATAAGCTCTTTATTTGTATAAGTTTTTTAAGCAATTTTTAGAAAGGGGGAGAGAAAATGAAACAGGTAACTCTGAGTGCTATTAAAAGGGAAAAGACAGGAAAGGAGACTGCTAAGAAATTAAGAAGACAGGGACTGGTTCCTGCAATTATTTATGGACATCATTTTGATCCTTTACCTATTGCGGTTAAATTCAGCGAGCTTGAAAGTATTTTGCACAAATACAAAGGTGAAACTCTGCTTTTTAATTTAGAAATTAATAATGGTCAAACTTCTAAGGTCCAGGCAATTTTAAAGGAGTATCAAATCCATCCAGTTACTGATAAAATTATACATCTTGATTTTCTTGCAATTAAAGAAGGAGAAACCATTACTTTAGATATTCCTTTAGAGTTTGTAGGTCGTCCTGTAGGACTTACCAGAGGTGGAGTTCTTGAGATATTAATGCATGAGCTTACTATTGAGTGTCTTCCTGCTAATATTCCTGATAAAATCCAGGTGGATATTAGCAATTTAGATGTAGGAGATGTTTTACATGTTAAGGATGTTCAGGTGCCTGAAGGAGTAAAAGTAGTAGATGATCCAGAAGAGACAGTGGTAACTATTGTTGCTGAAGAGGCAGGAGCTGCTGAAGAAGAGGCAGGAGAAGAAACTACTTCTGAATAAGTCTTGCTAATGTGGCTTTTTTGTGGTTTGGGAAATCCTGGAGAAAAATATAAAAATACCAGACATAATTTTGGCTTTTTAGTAGTAGAAGCTTTTGCCAAAAAGCATAGATTAAAGTTTAACTTTTATAAAGAAATGGAAAGTGAAGCTGCTTTTTATAAGGATAAGGCTATATTGATTAAACCACTTACCTATATGAATCTTTCTGGAAGAGCTGTAAAAAAGTGGGTGGAAAAAGAAAAAATACCTTTAGAAAGTTTACTGATTATTTATGACGATTTGGATCTCCCCTTGGGTAAAATTAAGATTTTACCCAAGGGGGGAGCAGGTGGACATAAAGGTATGCTTTCTATAATTGAGGCTCTGGGAAGTTCAAATTTTCCAAGGATGCGACTTGGTATAGGTAAGCCTGTTAATCAGTCTGTAGTGGATTATGTGCTTTCTCCTTTTTGTGAAGAAGAATGGCAAAGGGTTGAAAAAATTATTGAAATTGCCTCCAAAGCCCTTGATGACCTTCTTTATATAGGTTTAACTAAAACTATGACCAAATATAATTCTATGGAGATTTGCCAATGAGGTATAAAATACTTGTTCTTGATTTTGGATCTCAGACCACTCAGCTTATCGCCAGAAGAATTAGAGAACTCGGTGTTTATAGTGAAATTAAACCCTGCTTTGTATCCTTAGAAGAAATTAAAAATTTTAATCCCTCAGGAATTATCCTTTCAGGTGGTCCAAGCAGTGTATATGATCAAAATGCTCCGTCAGTGGATCCGAAAGTTTTTGAATTAAATCTTCCTGTTCTTGGAATCTGCTATGGTGCTCAGTTAATAAGCTATTTACTTGGGGGAAAGGTTGAAAAAAGTGAAAAAAGGGAATATGGACCTGCTTATATAGAAATTTTGGAAAAAAATGAATTGTTTAAAGGTTTAGAACAAGGGAAAAAATATAAAGTATGGATGAGTCATAGTGATAGGATTGAGAAACTTCCTGAAAATTTTTATGTTCTTGCCCGAACAGAGCACTCTCCTTTTGCTGCTATAGCTCATAAAGAAAAACCAATTTATGGAGTGCAGTTTCATCCAGAGGTTGTGCATACTGAAATAGGGATGCAGCTTTTTAAAAATTTCGTTTTTGAGATCTGCAAATGTGAAGCTGAATGGAACATGCCTTCTTTTATAGAAAAAACTGTGGAAGAAATAAAGAGTTTAGTTAAAGAAAATGAAAGAGTAATATGTGCTTTATCAGGTGGTATAGATTCCACTATAACTGCTTTACTGGTGCATAAAGCTATAGGAGATAGGCTTATTCCTATTTTTGTAAATAATGGGGTTTTAAGAAAAAATGAGCCTGAAGAGGTTTTAAAATTAATGAAAGAGTTAGGATTAAAGGTTCATTATGTAGATGCAAGTTCTATTTTTTTAGAAAGGCTAAAAGGTGTAACTGATCCTGAGAAAAAAAGAAAAATAATAGGAGAAACTTTTATAGAAGTTTTTGAGCAAGAAGCCAAAAAATTTGAAAATGTAGTATATCTTGCTCAAGGCACTCTTTATCCAGATGTAATTGAAAGTGTTTCTTTTAAAGGTCCTTCTGTAACTATTAAGACTCATCATAATGTAGGTGCACTTCCAGAAAAAATGAATCTGAAACTTATAGAGCCTCTTCGGGAACTTTTTAAAGACGAAGTAAGAAAAATTGCAGAAGTGCTGGGACTTCCCAAGCATATTATCTGGAGACAACCCTTTCCTGGTCCTGGGTTAGCTATAAGAATAATTGGAGAAGTAACTGAAGAAAAATTAAGGATTTTAAGAGATGCTGATGCTATAGTAACTGAAGAAATGTTAAAATCTGGATGGTATTATAAGGTATGGCAGAGCTTTGCTGTGCTTCTTCCAGTAAAAACTGTAGGAGTTATGGGAGATTATAGAACCTATGAGTATGTTATTGCCATAAGATGTGTGGAAAGCCAGGATGCCATGACTGCTGATTGGGTAAAATTACCTTATGAGCTGTTGGAAAGATTATCCAATAGGATAATAAATGAAGTAAAAGGTGTAAATAGAGTAGTTTACGATATTTCCTCTAAACCTCCTGCTACGATTGAATGGGAATAAACTTTTATAGAAAATTATTTCATATCTGTTTTGGTATTTTTCTTTTGATTTTAAATCACATTTTAAGTAAAAATGTCTTTGGAGTAATTCTCATTTTCTTCTTTTTAGGATTAAGTGTATTTGAGTTTTTAAGGTTATTCTTTTTTGAAAAAGTTCCTTTAAAATTTCTCTGGGTTCCTCTTTTAAAAAAGGAGGAATTTTCTCGGTTAAATGATGCCTGGTTTTATTTAATTGGAATAGGTTTAGCCTGGTATTTTTTAAATGTAAAAAATTTTCAAATGGTGCTTAGTATATTAACATTTGCTGATCCAGGAGCAGCTTTAGTGGGTTTTTACATAGGGAGAATAAGACTTTTTAACTCTAAAAGTATAGAAGGAACTTTTGCTTTTTTCTTCATTTCCTTAGGAATAGTTTATTTTTTTACCCAGAGTTTAAATTTTTTTTATTTGGGATTGTGTTTAACCCTGAGTTTAGTAGAACTTTTTGTTAAAAGAGATAATCTTTGGATTCCCCTTGCAGCAACTTTTTATTTAAAGCTTTTTATTTAAAGTTTGCCACCACTCTATTTCTGCCCTGACGCTTGGCTTCATA
>CAZQIW010000101.1:0-5937 GCA_964593845.1 uncultured Thermodesulfatator sp.
ATTGCATTCATTTCTTTTTGAAGTTCTTCAAACCTTGCATTCATTTCTTTTTGAAGTGCTTCAAATCTTGTATTCGTTTCTTTTTGAAGCGCTTCAAATCTTGTATTCGTTTCTTTATAAAGTGCCTCAAATTTCACATTCATTTCTTTATAAAGTGTTTCAAATCTTGTTTGTTCAACTTCTCTAAGAGCTTTGAGCTCTTCTTCTACGCGAAGAATACGCTCTATAAGAGAAATTTCTTTAGCTTTTTGTTCATTCTGTTTAACAAATTCAGCAAGAGTTTCGGATATTTTTTCAGAAATTTTATTTTCTATAATTTGAGGAAAAAATTCTTGAACAAGTTCTGCTAAAATAGGTTTAATAAAACTTTTTAAAGCTTGAGGCTCAATTTGATTTAAATTTTCCATACAAATATTATAACACTTGTTAAAACAAAAACAAGAAAAATTTAACTATTTCAACGCTTATCATAACCTTTACAATTATTTTCTTCGCAAAATCAGACAGACTTGCTTATGCCTACAGGAGTTTTTTCCTTCCCTATCTATTGACTCTTCCCATTTTATCCATGCTTTTTATTATACTTCCTACAAAAAATATTAGTTTTCAAATCTTTATAAATTTTTCTGAAAATGTTATAATAAAATCTTAAAAATTAAAGCCGGAGCAATTTTTATGCGGGCTATTATTGTTGGAACAGGAGAAGTAGGTTATAACATAGCAAAGTTTTTAACTTATGAAGGAGTAGATGTTGTAGTTATTGATAGAGACGGAGAGAAATTAAACCGTATTGTGGAAGAGCTTGATATTACAGTAGTAGAAGGCGAAGGGAGTGACCCTGCTGTTTTTAAAGAGGCAGGTGCAGAAAATGCAGATCTTCTTATTGCTGTTACAAATAGTGATGAAACCAACATGATAGCCTGCCTTTTAGGAAAGGCTATGTTTAATGTGAGGCGTAGAATAGCTCGTATTAGAAATCCTGATTATTTCTTTAATAAAGAAATACTTGGAAAGAATTATCTTGATATAGACCCTGCTATTAATCCAGAGCTTGAAGTTGTTAAGGTAGCTGTAAAATTTCTTGAAATCCCTTTTGCTACAGAAATTATAGAGTTTGAGAATGGACAGATTGTGGTTGCTGGTTTTAAAATTGATAGAGAAAGTAAACTCGTTGGAAAAGAACTGAAAACTTTAAGAACAACTTTAAAGAAAGATTTTGTTATAGGAGTAATTAAAAGAGACGAAGAGGTAATTATTCCCAGAGGAGAGGATATTATTAAAGAAGGAGATATTATTTATATGCCTCTTAAAAGGGATGAGGTAGAGGATGTAGCCCAGGCTCTTGGTATTTTTTCAAAACCTGTCAGGAAGGTAATTATTGTTGGAGGAGGAAGAATTGGATACTATATTGCAAAATTTATAGAACATAAAGTGGATGTAAAAATTATAGAAAGAGAGGAAGAAAGATGTAAAAATTTAAGCAGATTTCTTAAGAAATCACTTATTCTTCATGCAGATGGTGAAGATAAACAACTTTTGATAGAAGAAAATATAAAAGACATGGATGCTTATATTACAGTAGATTATACCCAATGGGGCTCCTTCCCCCAACTTATTTTATTGTTTTTAATGTTTTTTGGTGGTATGGTAGGTTCTACAGCAGGAGGTATAAAACAGCTGAGAATGTGTTTAATATTTAAACAAATTTACAAACAGTTTATTCAACTAATTCATCCCAGAGCCATTACAAGTATTAAATTAAATGATAAAATTTTAACTCAGGATATCTTAGAGAGCATCTGGGTGTTTGGATTTTTAGCACTTGTAGTATGGATGGTGGCAAGCCTTATTGTTGCTGCTACAGGGCTTGATATTGTAACTTCAATTTCTACTGTAGCTTCAACCTTAAACAATGTAGGACCAGCTCTTGCTAAAGCCGGTCCTGCAGAAAATTACGCTTTTATTTCTCCTTTAGGAAAGTGGATCCTCACTTTTTGTATGCTTATAGGAAGACTTGAATACTATACTGTATTAATTTTACTAATACCAAATTTTTGGAGGAAGTAAGATGCAAAGGACCTTTAAAATTACCAAACTTTTTGTATTTTTAACCTTTTGTTTTTCTTTTTTCTTTACCTCTTTTTTTCAGATAATTCCCTTTGAAGCCCAGGCAAAATTAATAAAAGTAAAGGTAAAAAGAGTTATAGATGGAGATACAGTAGTCCTTTCAACAGGAGAAAGGCTCAGATATGCAGGAATAAATACACTTGAGCTTCACACCCCCGAGGGCAAACCTCAGCCCTTTGCTGTAGAGGCATATCTTCTTAATAAAAAACTCACCGAGGGAAAAACTTTATACTTGAAACTTTCTTTAAGAAAAAGAGATAGATATGGACGCTTACTCGGAGAACTTTATTTTCCGAATGGAACAGCTGTTTCTGAAATTTTAGTAAAAGAGGGACTTGCTTTAGTATGCTTTTATCCTGGAAATGCAGAATTTTATAAAAAATATCTTCCTCTTCAACGAAAAGCTTTAAAACAAAGAAAGGGTATTTTTTCCCTTATAGATAAGCAACCAAAAGGTATTGTTTACATAGGAAACAAAAGATCCAGAAGATTTCATCATCCCCTCTGTCCTGAAGCAAGAAAAATAAGAAGAAAAGTTTATTTTAAAAGTTTGGAAGAAGCTTTTTATAAAGGTTACTGCCCTTCAAGGAAGTGCTTTAATCTGATTTTTCCAGTGCGATAAGATTATTTTTTAGGTTCTATTTTTTCTATACCATCCATATAAGGACGAAGCACTTCAGGAATTACTACAGAGCCATCTTCCTGCTGATAATTTTCTAAGATAGCCATTACAGTTCTTCCCACAGCAAGTCCTGAGCCATTTAAGGTATGCACAAAACGAGGCTTACCCCCTCCTTTAGGTCTGTATCTGATATTTGCTCTTCTTGCTTGAAAGTCCTCACAATTGGAGCATGAAGAAATCTCTACAAAACGGTTTTGTCCTGGTGCCCACACCTCTATGTCATAAGTTTTAGCTGCTGCAAATCCAAGATCTCCTGTGCAAAGAAGCACTACTCTATAAGGTAAACCAAGAAGCTGAAGCACTTCTTCTGCATCAAGAAGAAGATTCTCTAATTCCTCATAAGAGGTTTCAGGCTTTACAATTTTTACAAGCTCAACTTTATTAAATTGATGCTGTCTTATTATTCCTCTTATGTCTCTTCCATAAGAACCAGCTTCAGATCTAAAACAAGGAGTATAGGCAGTGTAATAAAGTGGTAAAGCATCTTCAGGTAAAATTTCATCTTTGTGAAGATTAGTTAAAGGAACTTCTGCAGTGGGGATTAGATAGTAATCCCAATCTTCAAGCTTAAAGAGATCTTCTTTAAACTTTGGAAGCTGAGCAGTGCCAAAAAGAGTAGTCTCATTCACTATAAAAGGAGGCAAAACTTCTTTATAACCGTGTTTTTTTGTGTGCAGATCCAGCATAAAATTAATTAAAGCCCTTTCCAGAAGAGCTCCTTCATTCCAGTAAACCACAAATCTGGAGCCTGTAAGTTTTGCAGCCCTTTCAAAATCAAGGATTCCGAGTTTTTCTCCTATCTCCCAGTGAGGTTTTGGTTGAAAGTTAAATTCCGGTAAATCTCCCCAGCGCTTTACCACTACATTCTCAGTATCATCCTTTCCAACAGGAACACTCTCGTGAGGAATATTAGGAAGAAAACTTAACTCATTCTCAAGTTCACTCTCAACTTCTCTTAGCTGAGTTTCTAAATTTTTTAGCTCTTCTCCTAAGCTTTTTACCTCTTTAGCTAAAGCTTGAGCCTCTTCCTCTTTACCTTGTTTTTTAAGTCTTCCTATGTTCTCGGATTTTTCCTTCCTTATATGTCTTAACTGTTCAACTTTTTGGATAAGTTCTCTTCTTTTTTTATCCAGCTCCAAAATTTTATCTATAGGATACTCTTCCCCTCTTAGTTTAAGTCTTTCTTTAACCCAATCTGGTTTTTCTCTTATTACTCTTATGTCAAGCATGTTTTAAAATTTAACATACAATCTCCTTTTTGTCAAAAATAAAAGAGGATGTTTAAAAAAAGATTCACAAAAGTCTATAGCAGCGGGGTGCGGGGTTCATCCCCGCCCAAAAATAAAATCAAATGTAGCGGCGGGATTTACCCCCGCCGGAAAATTACAGGAGGGCATAAAGCCCTCCGCTACAATTTTCTTTATATTAAAAAATATCTTTCAAACATTCCCAAAATAAAATACTTAAAAAATAAAAAGGTAAAATTAAAAAGAAAGAATTTTTTTTATATCTTGATATATTTTAAAATTTATATTATAATAAGCTATGTATATTAAAATACAGTAAAATTAATGAGGGGCGGGTTATGTTTAAGCTTTCCACTAAAGGCAGGTATGCAGTTAGAGCCATGTATGAAATTGCCAAGGCTTATCCTAATGGAGTAACCTTAGAAGAAATTTCTGCAAATCAAAACATTTCCAGGGTTTATCTGGCTCAGATTTTAAATCGTTTGAGGCAGGCAAGGCTTATTAAGTCTTCTCGTGGTCCTGGTGGAGGTTATGTTTTAAGAAAAGATCCTGATGAAATTTCTTTTTACGATATTTTAGAGCCTCTTGAGGGTCCTGTTTGCATTGCTTCCTGCATTGATCCTGGTGAAGAATGTGATGAAGTAGAGGAGTGTCTTGTTTATCCTATCTGGAAAAAAATTGCTCAGTATATTGAGTGTCTTTTAAAACAGGTTAAACTGGGAGATCTCCTTAGAGTGGAAACAGAGAAGGATAAAAAGAAATTGATAGAAACTATTACTGCAGGTTGTTGTTAAGTGATGCTAAATTCTTATAAAGAATTTTTTAGTAAAGCTCATAAGCTTTCTTTCCCTCTTAAGAAAAGAGAAGTCTTGGAAAATTTACAATCTGGAGATCCTGTGCTTATTTCAGGGTGGCTTCTTTGTGGAAGAGATGCCACTCATCGTAAACTAATTCAATCTATAAAAGATGGTTCTTTTTCTTTTGACTTTACTAACCAAGCTATTTATTATGTAGGACCTACTCCCTCTCCTCCTGAAAAGGTAATAGGTTCTGCAGGTCCTACTACTTCTGGGAGAATGGATGCCTATATGGAATTTTTTTTGAAACTGGGGCTTGCAGCTACCATGGGAAAGGGAAAGCGTTCCCCACAGGTGGTGGAGCTTTTGAAAAAATACAGAGCAGTTTATTTAGCCACCTTTGGTGGAGCTGGAGCCTTTCTTTCTCAATTTATTCTAAAAATAGAACCTATTGCATGGGCAGACCTTGGTCCTGAAGCCTTTTTCAGAATAAAAGTAAAGGATTTTCCTGCTATTGTAATTAATTCTATTTCTGGTGAAGACTTTTATCTTTTATGAAGTTTTCTCAAATTCCTTTTTACCGCACGCAGATTTCTACTCCTTTAAAAACTTTTAGGGTAGTTTATAAAGAAACGGATCTACAAATTCTTGCAGAAAGAGATCTCACCTCTGAAGTTATTTCTATAATAAGGGAAATAAGAACACCTCTTGAGGCTTATATTTTAAAAAATCCTTTATTTTTAAAATCTCTTGTCCCTCTTCCTGATGATCCTGAAGCTCCAGAGATTGTTAAAACCATGCTTAAAGCCGGAGAAATTGCAGGAGTTGGTCCCATGGCTTCTGTAGCAGGAGCTATTGCAGAGAAAGTGGGAAGGATTCTTTTAGAAAAAGGTCTCACTTCTCAGGTAGCAGTGGAGAATGGAGGAGATATTTTTTTAAATCTCAACAAAACAGCCAGAGTAGCTCTTTTTGCAGGAGATTCTCCTTTTTCAGGAAAGATAGCTTTAGTAATAGAAAAAGAAATAATGCCCTGTGGAGTCTGCACTTCTTCAGGTAAAATAGGACATAGTTTGAGTTTTGGAAG
>CAZQIW010000102.1:0-5908 GCA_964593845.1 uncultured Thermodesulfatator sp.
AAAAATTAAAATTAAAGCCAAAATTAAGCCAGATAAACTTCTTTCAGAAAGAGCTAATCGTGCCACTGCTTTCCTTAAAGAACTTTTCTATTATGCTGATTTAAATATTGAGACTAAAACTAATCTTTTAAAGGATGCTTTACAGATTGAAATTATTTTTAGCGGAGAAGATGTTAAATACCTTCTTCAAAATGGAGCAGAACCACTTTCTGCACTTGAATTTCTCACTAATAAAATTGTAGCCAAGGCACTTGGAGTAGGACCTAAAATTATTCTCAAACCAGAAGGTATTAATATTGAAAGGGAGAAAAAACTGGTAAATGCCGTTAAAAAAGCTATTGAAAAGGTAAAAAGCACAAAAGAACCTCAGGTAATAAAAGTAGGATCCCAAAGGGAACAAAGAATTGTGCTTAATCTTATAAAAAATGAAAACAATATAGGCTATACCATAGAAGGAGAAGGGAAACAAAAAAGAATTATCTTAAAGTGGGAAACATTTTAGTTTAAAAATAATTTTTATCGGGGGCTTTGCCCCCCTTAACTTTTTATGCAATCTAAACTTTATACTGAAGATACTATAGCAGCTATTGCCACGCCTCCTGGGAGAGGGGCGATTGGTGTCATTAAAATAAGTGGAGAGCAGGCTCTTCCAATTTTAAAAAAAATCTTTAAACCCTTTAAACCCAGAGAAGAATTTGAATCTCACAAGCTTTATTACGGATTTATTGTAAATCCAGAGGATGGTAAGGTAATTGATGAGGTTTTAGCTGTTTATATGAAAAAACCAAGAAGTTACACTAAGGAAGATGTGGTTGAGATTTATGCTCACAGTGGTTATTACATTCTTAAAAAAATTTTGGAGCTGGTGCTTTTAGCAGGAGCAAGAGCTGCCCAGCCAGGAGAGTTTACTTTAAGAGCTTATTTAAATGGAAGAATAGATCTTTCTCAAGCTGAAGCCATTCAGGAACTTATCTCTGCTAAAACAGAAACTGCTTTGAGTTTAGCTTTAAACAATCTTTTAGGAAAACTTTCCGAGAAAATAAATTTTCTTAAAAATCAGCTTATGGAAATTTTAGTGCAAGTGGAAAGTGCTATAGATTTTCCAGAGGAAGATATAGAAATTATGCAACCAGAAGAACTTTCTGTAAAAATTAAAGATGAAATTTTGCCTGTTATAGACAAACTTATAAAAAGCTATGAGGAAGGTAAAATTTATAAAGAAGGAATAAATCTGGTAATTGCAGGAAAGCCCAATGTAGGCAAATCCTCTCTTATGAATGCTCTCCTTAAAGAAGAGAGAGCTATAGTAACCCCTATTCCAGGAACTACCAGAGATTTTTTAGAGGAGGAAGCCACGATTGAAGGGCTTCCTGTAAAACTTATAGATACAGCCGGGCTTAGAGAAACCGAGGATATAGTAGAAAAAATTGGAGTTGAAAGAGCCAAGAAAAAATTCAGAGAAGCAGATCTGATTTTGTTTCTGGTAGATATAAGTGAACCTCCTTCAGAAGAGGATTATCGTATTTATCAGGAAGTTAAGGAATTTCCTCATTTAGTTATATTAAACAAAATAGATATTCAACCCAATTATCTTAAGGAATGGAAAAATAAATTTTCTGAATGGGGAGTTGAGGAATATTTAGAAATTTCTGTTAAAGATGAGATTAATCTTGATAAATTGAGCAAAAAAATTTTTGAGAAAATAACCTCTGAAAAGGCGACAGAGGTGCCAGAGGTAGTTCCCAATTTAAGGCAAAAAACTGCCTTAGAAAATGCTAAGGAATATCTTTATAATGCTTTAAAAGAACTTAAAAAGCCTTCTCCTCTGCCAGAGCTTGTAGCTATTGAGATAAGATCTGCGATTTCAAGTTTATCAGAAATTATAGGAGAGGTAACTACAGAAGATCTCCTAACTCAGATTTTTTCCAGCTTTTGTATAGGTAAATAAAGTGTTTGCCTTAAGTATAGCTGGTTTTGATCCTACAGGGGGAGCTGGGGTTTTAGTTGATACCAAAGTTTTTTCTCTCTTAGGAATTAAAGGAGGGGGAGTTCCTACTACACTTACTTTACAAAACACTTCTTGTTTCCAGAGCTGGGAACCTGTTAAACCTGATTATTTAAAAACTGCTTTAGAACTTGTCTTTTCTGATCTACCTGTAAAAGGTGTAAAAATCGGAATGATAGGAACTCCTGAAAATATTGAAATCATAAGTTTTTATCTAAAAAAGTATAGAGAAAAACTTTCTTTTGTCATCCTTGATCCAGTGCTAAAAGCAACTCTCAATTATCCTATGTTTTCTTCTGAAGAATTTTTACAGCTCTTAACAACCAGGTTGCTACCTTATATAGATTTTATTACTCCAAATCTTTCTGAAGCTGAAGTTTTAACTGAAAAAGCAATAAAAAAAAGAAAAGACATATATAAAGCTGCCCAAGATTTGCTTAATTTAGGGTGCAAGTTTGTAATTATTAAAGGTTATAACACTTCGCAGTTTATTTATGATTTTTTTTGTGACAGAACAAATTTTTTCTATGTAAAAAAGAAAAAAATTCCTTTAGAGTTTCACGGAACAGGATGTGCTTTTTCTTCTGCTCTTCTTGTTTTTTTATTAAAAGGTTTTTCTCCAAAAGAATCCTTTAAAAAAGCAAAAAATTGGTTATACTTATACCTTAAAAAAGCTTTAAAAGATAAAGTTGGGGGAAGGATATGTCTATTTCTTTAGAAGAAGTTTTCAAAATAGCTCATCTTGCAAGGCTTGAATTTACAGAAGAAGAGGCTCAAAAGTTAACCTCAGAACTTTCTAAAATTTTAGATTATTTTAAAAAACTTCAAACCTTGGATACAGAAAATGTATCTCCTACTTTTCATGCTGTAAAACTTAAAACTCCTTTTAGAGAAGATGAGGTAAAGGCTTTTCCTGATATAGATGAAATTCTTAAAAATGCTCCTGAGCTAAAGGAAAATATGATAGTTGTGCCTAAGGTAGTTAAAGCTCCTTAAAATTTTTTAAAGAAAGGAGAGAAGTATGGCAAGCATAGATTTAACTGAACTCACTATTACTAAAGCCTTAGCCCTTTTAGAGGAAAGAAAAATTAGTAGTGTAGAGCTGGTAGAAGAAACTTTTCGTCAGATTAAAAAGGTGGATCCAAAGGTAAAGGCTTTTTTACATCTTAATGAAGAGAAAGCAATAGAAGCTGCTAAAAAAGCTGATAAATTAAGAGAAAAAGGTGAAAAAGGAAGACTTTTAGGTATTCCTCTTTCTATAAAAGATAATATTTGCATTAAAGGTCTTCCTACTACCTGTGCTTCTAAGATTTTAGAAAATTTTATTGCTCCTTATAATGCTACTGTTATTGAAAAACTTGAGGCTGAAGGAGCTATTTTTATTGGTAAAACCAATCTGGACGAATTTGCCATGGGTTCTTCTACAGAAAATTCTGCTTTTTTTATTACGCACAATCCCTGGGATTTAGAGAGAGTTCCAGGTGGTTCTTCTGGAGGTTCTGCAGCTGCAGTAGCCAGTAGAATGGGCTTGGGTTCTCTTGGTTCTGACACAGGAGGTTCTATTAGACAGCCTGCTTCTTTTTGTGGGGTTGTAGGATTTAAACCTACTTATGGAAGGGTCTCTCGTTTTGGTTTGGTAGCATTTGCTTCTTCCTTAGATCAGATAGGACCTTTTGGAACAAATGTAGAGGATACAGCTCTTCTTCTTCAAATTATTGCAGGACACGATCCTAAGGATTCTACCTCTGCTCCTATGGAAGTTCCAGATTATGTAAAATTTATTAAAGAAAACGAAAATACTTCCTATAAGATCGGTCTTCCTAAGGAATTTTTTGAAGGGAATATAGATAAGGAAATGGCTCAGGCAATAGAGGATCTTGTAAATAAACTTAAGAAAAAGCATACTATAAAGGAAATAAGCCTTCCTCATACAGAATATGCAGTTGCTACTTATTATATTATTGCTCCTGCAGAGGCTTCTTCCAATCTTGCTCGTTATGATGGAGTAAAATATGGATTTAGAGCAGAAAGTAAAAATCTAATAGAAATGTATAAAAAAAGCAGAGCACTTGGCTTTGGTAGAGAAGTAAAAAGAAGAATAATGATTGGAACTTATGCTTTATCTGCAGGATATTACGATGCTTTTTATTTAAAAGCCTCTAAGGTAAGAACTCTTATTCTTCAGGACTTTTTAAATGCCTTTAAAGAAGTGGATCTTATTTTTTCTCCTGTTACTCCTTCTCCAGCTTTTAAAATTGGAGAAAAGATTTCTGATCCTCTTCAAATGTATCTTTCTGATATATTTACTATTCCTGTAAATTTAGCAGGAATCCCTGGAATAAGTATTCCCATAGGACTTACTTCTAACAATCTTCCTATAGGATTGCAGATTATGGGACCTCATTTTAAGGATGAGCTTGTTTTAAGTTTAGCTTATCAAATAGAAAAAGAGGTAAACATGAAATTTATTCCTCCGATAGCAAAGGAAGGATAAAAAATTTATGAAAAAAAAGGCATTAGGAAGAGGTTTAGCTGAGCTTATTCCTGAAATAGATAAGGAAATTCCTTTAGAAAAGAATAAAGTTTCAGATCTACCTATCCGATTTATTCCTGTTGAAAATATTCTTTTTTTTCCTCTACAGCCCCGTGTTAGCTTTAAAGAAGATGCAGCTTTTGAAGAGCTAATCAAATCTATAAAAGAAAAAGGGGTTTTACAACCTGTTCTTGTAAGAGAAAAAGGGGGAGGCTTTTTTGAGTGTATAGCTGGAGAAAGAAGAGTTAGAGCAGCTCAAAAAGCAGGTTTAAAAGAGATTCCAGCTATTGTAAAAAATTTAACAGATGAAGAAGCTTTAGTAGTAGCTCTTATTGAAAATCTTCAAAGAAAAAATCTTAATCCTCTGGAAGAAGCCCTGGGTTATAAAAGTCTTATAGAAAAATTTGGATACACTCAGGAGGAAGTAGCAGAAAAAGTAGGAAAAGATAGAGCTACAGTTGCCAATCTGATACGGCTTTTAAAACTCCCTGCAGTTATTCAGGAAGATTTAATGGAAGAAAGGCTCACTGTAGGTCATGCTAAAGCACTTCTTTCCTTAGACTCAGAGGAAAAGCAAGTTTATGTAAGAAATCTCATTCTTCAAAAAGGGCTTTCAGTAAGAGAAACAGAAAAACTTGTTTCTCAATTAATTCAGGGTAAATCTGCTAAAAGAAAAAAAGAACCTGATCCTAATTTAGTATATCTCTCTGAGGAATTAAGTAAGTAGGCACAAAGGTTGAAGTGAAAACCAGAAAGAAAAAAACTTATTTTATTTTTGAATTTGACAATCTTGAGAAGGTTGAAGACTTTATTGAAAATTTAAAACGTCTTTTCTCTTTATAAATCTCTTTATAAATTCATCTCTTGCTTTTTTAATTTAAATTCTTATCTTTTATAACCGAATTCAAAAAAGGAGGGACATAAAATGCGCATAGCGCAGGTTGCTCCTCTATTTGAAAGTGTTCCTCCCAAGCTTTATGGAGGCACAGAAAGGGTTGTTTCTTATCTTACAGATTGCAACTCGTTATTCCACTCCTTTTGTAACTACACTACATGGAAGATTAGATCTTCCAGAATATGTGCCTCTTTTTAAAGAATTTAAAGATGCTCCTTTTGTGTCTATTTCTAATGCTCAAAGAAAGCCCCTTGCCTGGCTCAACTGGCAGGCTACAGTTTATCATGGGTTACCTGAGGATCTTCATAAATTTTATCCTGAGCAAGGTAAATATCTGGCTTTTTTAGGAAGAATTTCTCCTGAAAAAAGACCTGATAGAGCCATCAAAATTGCAGAAAAGTTTGGAATGCCATTAAAAATTGCTGCCAAGGTAGATAAAGCAGATGAGGACTATTTTAAAGAAGTAATAAAACCG
>CAZQIW010000103.1:0-5871 GCA_964593845.1 uncultured Thermodesulfatator sp.
CAGGTAGTGCCTCTTTTACTACTTTTTATGGTAATCTAATTATGGGTTATAGAGCTGTCATGGGGGAAAGGTTTATGGTAAATTCCGAATTTGGAGTAACTTATCTCCAGTTTAAAGACTATACTGTAAAAACTACTAGAACATACAGCGATGGAACTACACAAACTGCTGAAGAAAATGGAGAAGGTTTTAAATATAAAGGATTTGTCCCGTTTATTAATCTTTCAGTAGGATTTTTATTTTAATTAGTTTCTTGGAAAAAATAATTTTTTTTTACTCCACTTCTGTTATTAATCACCCCGCCTGCTGTAAAAGAATCTTTTTACTAATCAGGTTTTTATCTTCTTTTTAGACTCCTATGTAGTATTTTTTTCTCCTTTTCTCCTGATAGGATTTCTCTTTATGGAGGTAAGATAAAATTTTTAAAATTTTATAAGTAAATTTTCAATGAATCGCAGTGATATTTAATTTTTTACTAAATTTATAAATCAAGGTATAATAATTTTAATCAAAAAATTTACTTGGAAACAAGCCAACAGAAAGTGCTCAGGACAAAGATTATAAACACCTGGAGTGAGGAGGTTTTTAAGGAATGGCAGGGATTTTCGCACTTCTGTGAGAAAGATTTTAGAAGGGTTTGAAAGACTAAAAGGGAGAAGTAAAGAAATAGATATAGAAGATGATAGAAAAGATGAAATAGGTAAAATTGGAAGGGCTTTAAAAGAAACTTCTGAGTATTTGGAAAAGTTTGTATGGTTTAAAAACTTTATCCATGACTCAGAACTTCCTATAGCTATGATGGATAAGGAGCTTCAGTTTGTAGATTGTAATAGCCCAGTAGCAAAAATCCTGGGATATGAGTGTTGCAAAGAGTTTTTGTCTCAGGAAGTAAATATTTTAGATGTAAGTCCACTTTATCAGCCAGATGGAAGGGATTCTTATGAAAAAGCTAAGGAATTGATTAAAATGACTTATGAAAAAGGTTATAATAAATCTGAATGGAGATATTGTAAAAAAGATGGAGAAGGATTTTGTGTTGAAATATTTTTAATTCCTGTAATATATAAAACAAAGGAATTGCTTTACTGTATATGGAGAGATTTGACCAAGGAAAAAGAAATATATCATCAATCTATAACAGACTCTTTAACAGGAGTATATAATCGCTGGTATTTTCTGGAGAAACTTGAAAATGAAATGGAGCGAATTAGAAGAAAAGGAGGAGTGTGTTGTCTTATAATGATTGATATAGATCACTTTAAGAGTGTAAATGATAGGTTTGGTCATAATATAGGTGATAAAGTTCTTCAATATTTGGTAAATACAGTAAAAAATAGATTAAGGAAAATGGATACCTTTGCCCGATGGGGAGGAGAGGAATTTGTTATTGTGCTGCCAGATACTTTTATAGAAGATGCTGTAACCCTTGCAGAAGAATTGAGGATAACAATAAGTCAAATGAAAATCCCTGAAGTAGGTTATATAACTGCAAGTTTTGGAGTAGGACAGTATTGTGATGGAGATACCATAGAGAGTCTTATAGAAAGAGTGGATAAAATGATGTATAAAGCAAAACACGAGGGTAGAAATTGTGTGAGGTGGACAGACGAATGTCACTAAAAATGGATTTTGCAGGATGTGGAGCACTTAATTGGGACATATTTTTTGAGGTAGAGGATCTTAATACTTTTCAGTTTGAGAATATAAAAATTTCTCCAGGAAGAGAAATAGTTCTTGAAAGAAAACAATTTTTAAAGTTGCTTAATTTTTTAGAAAAAAAAGGAGATTTTCTTTTTGAATGCGGAGGTGGTTCTGCAGCTAATACAATTTATGCTCTGTCTCGCTGGGGATTTAAAACTTTATTCTTGGGAGCTATAGGAGAAGATTCTTTTGGAGAAAAAATTTTAAAAGAAATGGAAAATCTTGGTATTAATAGCCAATTTATCGTTCAAAGAGGTAATACAAGTCTTGCCTTGATTTTGCTTGATAAAAAAAAAGACAGGTTTATTGCTGTAAGTCCTGGAGATAGCGAAAAATTTTTGGAAGCCTCTAATGTTTCTTTTAGTTTCAATGGGATTTGGCATTTTTCTTCCTTTGCAAGTAAAGAAGGACAAATTTTTCAAAAAAAGATATTGGAAACTTATAATTTAAGAATTTCTTTTGATCCAGGAGAGGTTTATACAAGCCTGGGGAAAAATTTTTTGAACCCTTGGCTGAAAAGCACGAAATACCTTTTTATTACAGAATATGAACTGAAGGAACTGGGCTTGAGCTGGGAAGATCTTTGGAAAATGGGAATTAAAAAAGTATTTTTAAAAAAAGGAGAAAAAGGAGCAGAATTTCTTTCTCAGGAAAGAAGGATAGAGTTACCTGTTTATAAAGTGGATAAAATTGTAGATAATACTGGTGCAGGAGATTATTTTAATGCTGGTGTGCTTGCAGGATTAAAACTGGGGCTGAGTGATGAGATTGCTTTAAAATTAGGTCTTTATTCTGCAGCAATGAGTCTTAGAAATTATGGAAGATCTGGGTGTTTAACTAAAGAGGAGTTTCAAAATTATTTAAATTTGTTAAAATAGGAAAATAAATTTTAGCATGTTAGAAATTTAGTTATTTATGAGTTTAAAAGAAATTCTTCCGCGAAATTTGGAAAAGATTTTAAAGATTTTAAGCAGAGATTCTCTGTTTTCTGAGGTTTACTTAGAACACACTCAAACTTTTCGTTTGGTTTTGGAACCTGATCGCATAGATGAGGTAAACTGGGGAGAAGAAAAAGGCATAGCACTGAGAAAAATTAGCAAAAATTTTGAAAATATCTTTTGTTTTTCCAGTAGTTTTGATGAAAAATACTTAGAAGAGCTTGCAGAAGGAAATTTCAAAACCGTAGATTTAAAGAATTCAAAAATTTTCAGCCTGGAAAAAAATATTTCAAAGCATTCAATAGAGCTTTATACTGAAAGTTTTCAAAAGAGATTGAACTATTTAGAGGAGCTTAAAAAGAGAATAAAAAATTCCAAAGAGATTAAGCATTATAGAATTGGGCTTACCGAAGTAAAAAAAGAAATATTTATTTTAAATTCAGAGGGAGTTCAGGTGGAAGAGGAGAGGTATTATTTTAGGTTGGGAGTAATAGTGGTTGCAGAGAAGGATGGGCGGTTAGAGAGAGGATATGAAGTAGCAGGAAGGAGTCTTCCTTTTGAAAAAGCAAAAGAATTATCTGAGTTTTTGTATCTTCCTGAAAAAGCAAGTGAGCTTGCTCTTAAGATGCTTTCTGCCAGAAAAGCTCCTGCAGGAGTTATGCCTGTTGTTCTTTCTGGAGAAGCTGGTGGCACTATGATTCATGAGGCTGTGGGGCATGGTCTTGAAGCTGATCACGCTGAAGTTGGGCTATCTGTTTATTCGGGAAAATTAGGTGAAAAGGTTGCAAGTGATCTTATTACAGTAATTGATGATCCTACCTTAGAAACTTTATATGGATATTACAAATATGATGACGAGGGAACGCCTGCTCAGCCTGTAGTGCTAATAGAAAATGGAGTTTTGAAAAATTATTTATACGATAGACTTTTAGCTTTAAAATATGGAAAAGAACCTAATGGACACGGAAGGAGAGAGAACTATAGACATATTCCTATTCCAAGAATGGCAAATACTTATATAGCAAAAGGTCCACATAAACCTGAAGAGATTTTAAAAAGTATAGATCGTGGACTTCTGGTAAAAAAAATGGGGGGAGGAGAGGTTAATCCTTTAACAGGAGATTTTGTATTTGAGGTAAGAGAGGGTTATTATATAGATAAAGGAGAGATTGCCTATCCAGTTAAAGGAGCAACATTGGTGGGAAATGGTCCAAAGGTGCTGGAGATTATTGATATGGTAGGAGATGATCTTCATTTTGAACCAGGGATATGTGGAAAGGATGGGCAAGGTGTTCCTGTATCAGATGGTCAGCCTACTCTCAGGATTTCCGAAATTACTGTAGGAGGAAGCTTAGAGTAAGATTTAGGGGGTAGGGGGATGTGTGGAATTTTTGGAATTTTTGGAGTAAAAGAGGCTGCTAATTATACTTATTTTGGTCTTTATTCTTTACAACACAGAGGACAAGAAAGTGCAGGAATAGCTGTATATGATGGAAAGCGTATTAGAGAATGGAAAAATTTAGGGCTGGTAAGCGAGGTATTTAATGAGGATATATTAAAAAATTTGCCAGGATCTGTAGCTATAGGGCATGTAAGGTATTCTACCACAGGTTCAAGCATTATTCAAAATGCTCAGCCTTTTTGTGTGAATTTTGCTAAAAAAACTATGGCTATTGCTCATAACGGAAATTTGGTAAATGCCTATAAAATAAGGTGTCAGCTTGAAGAAGAGGGTCATATTTTCCAAACCACTATGGATAGTGAAGTTATAGTTCATCTTATTGCCAAACATTTTAAAAAAGGCTTAATAGAAGCTATTAGTGAAGTTATGCACACGATAAAAGGAGCTTATTCAGTTTTACTTCTTTATGAAGATAATTTGATAGCTTTTAGAGATCCCTGGGGGTTTAGACCCCTTTCCTTAGGAATGCTTAATGGTGGATATGTGATTTCCTCTGAAACATGCGCTTTTGATTTAATTGGAGCTCAATATTTAAGAGATATAAATCCTGGAGAAATTTTGGTAATTAATAAAGACGGTCTTCAATCCTATTATCCTTTTAAAAATAAAAAAAATAAATTTCCTAAAAGTTTTTGCATTTTTGAATTCATTTATTTTGCAAGACCAGATAGCTACATTTTTACCAAGAATGTATATCCTATAAGAAAAAACTTGGGGAAAAATCTTTATAAAGAGTGCCCTTTAGAGGCAGATTTTGTTATGCCCTTTCCTGATTCAGGAAATTATGCAGCTATTGGATATGCTCAGGCAAGTGGCATACCTTTAGAGTTTGGAATGATCAGAAATCATTATGTGGGAAGAACATTTATTCAGCCTTCACAAAAAATAAGAGACATTTCTGTAAAGATGAAATTAAATCCTGTAAAAGAAATAATTAAGGATAAAGAGGTTATTATAATAGATGACTCTTTAGTAAGGGGAACAACAAGTAAAAATAGGCTGAAAAGTATAAAAGAAGCTGGAGCTAAAAGAATTCATTTTCTTCTTTCCTGCCCTCCTATTAAATATCCCTGCTTTTTTGGAATAGACTTTCCCTCTTCAGCAGAACTTATTGCAGGAAGGCATACAATTGAGGAAATAAGAAAATACTTAGATATAGATACTTTGTATTATTTAAGCATTGAAGGGCTTCTTGATGCTGTGGGAGATTTGAGAGACAAGGTATGTTTAGCGTGCTTTACTGGGGAATATCCTTTGGAAGTGGACTTTAGCTTTAGAAAAAATATCGCCGAGGTTTAAGAAAATCTATTTAAAAATACTATGTCTGATAAAACTAAAGGACTTAAAGGGATAGAGGAGTGGTTTTTGCAGGCAGACTACGATTTTGAAACTGCTGAAGTGCTTTTTAACGCTGGAAGATACATTATAGAGGAGCAGTTCCTACGAGATATCCGGAAACTCTACGAGAGCTTTATAAAACATATTCTCCTTTAAAAACTAAGGAAATCTTGAATAAGACTAAAGAGGTGCGAGAATGGATAAAAAAGAATGTGAACAAATAATAAAAAAGTTGAGAGAGGTGCTTAAAAAGCTTAGCCAGGAACTTCCTGTCAAAATAAATCGGGGAATTCTTTTTGGTTCTTATGCCAGAGGAGAGGCTGAAGAGGAAAGTGATTTGGATTTAATTTTAGTTTCTGAAAGTTTTAGAGGGCTAAACTACCTTGAACGGATTAATCAGCTTCTTGACCTTGAGTGGAAACTCATAGATGC
>CAZQIW010000104.1:0-5842 GCA_964593845.1 uncultured Thermodesulfatator sp.
AATTTTCTATCGGGGCGAGAGGATTTGAACCTCCGACACCCGGCTCCCGAAGCCGGCGCTCTCCCAGGCTGAGCTACGCCCCGGCTACTTACCTTACTTATTTTGCTATTAAAATTAACTTTAAAACTCGTATTGTCAAGTAGGAGAAAGGATGTTTAACATTTTTCCTCCTCAGTAGGAGAAAGGATGTTCAGTCGTAGTTTTAAAACTAAAGAAGTTTTATTAACCATAATACCAAAGTTTAAAGCGGCTTCTTATAAAGCTTCGGATTCCCAATAGGATTGCAATAAAATGAGATTATTTTATATTTATTTTACAAGACTTTAAAATGCAGAAAAAAGAAAAAGAAAAGGAAATTCAAAAAGAAGAAGTTATTCAGGATGAATTTTTAACCTGTAAATATTGTGGTGGAAAAGCAATAATTGAAGGCACCTGAGCTAATGCTAAGGTAAGGTGCCTTACCTGTGGAATAGAGAGACCTGCCAAGGAATACGAAGAAGAAATAGAAAAACTTAAAGAAAAGTGGATTGAGTATTTTTGTTGTCAACTTTAAAAATTTAAAAAAAGCTTTAAAATAAAAGCATGTCTTATTTGGTTTTAGCCCGTAGATATCGTCCTCAAACTTTTAAAGAAGTTGTAGGACAAACTCATGTAGTAAAAACTTTAGCTAATGCTTTAAAGCAGGGCAAACTTACTCACGCTCTACTTTTTGCAGGAATTAAAGGAACAGGAAAAACCACTATAGCAAGAATTATTGCTAAAGCTCTGAACTGTCAAAATTTAATAGACGGTTATGAACCCTGTAATCAATGCACTAATTGTATAGAGATAAATAAAGGAATTTTTGTAGATGTAATAGAAATAGACGCTGCCTCTAACAGAGGTATTGATCAAATAAGAGAAATAATAGAAAATCTCAAATTTGCTCCTGCAAAAGGAAAAGCCAAGGTTTACATTATAGACGAAGCCCATATGTTAACTAAAGAAGCATCAAATGCCCTTCTTAAATCCTTGGAAGAGCCTCCTTCTCATGTATATTTTATTCTGGCTACCACTGAACCAAATAAACTTTTACCCACTATTCTTTCAAGATGCCAAAGATACGATTTCAGAAGACTTGATCTTTCATTATTGGTAAAGCATTTAAAAAATATTTGCCAAAAAGAAGGTTACGAGATAGAAGAAGAAGCTTTAAAACTTATTGCCAAGGAAGCGCAGGGTAGTTTAAGAGATGCTCTTTCGCTTTTAGATCAAGCTATGGCTTATGGCACTAAAACAAAAGAAGATGTAATTTTGGCTTTTGGATGGCACGAGGCTATTCTTGTGGAAGAGCTGGCTCAGGTTTTGCTGGAGAAGGATTTGCCTAAGGTTTTAAGCCTTGCTCAAAAAATATACGAGCAAGGGATTGATTTAGTGTATTTAATGGAGAAACTTACAGAATTTTTTAGAGAACTTCTCGTAATGAAGGCATTTCCAAAAGAGACTCAATACAATTTTCAAAATCCTGTTTTAAGGGATTTATTGCTTGAGTATGAATTGGAAGATATTCTGTTAATTTTCCAGAGCTTAGTAAAAGACTTGGAGGTTCTGAGAAGAAGCAATTATCCTCAGCTTCAATTTGAAATATCTTTGGTAAAGATCTGTGAATATCAGAAGTTAGTGCCTTTGAAAAAAATTATAGAAAAACTGGATCAGATTTCTGTAGCAAATTTTACTTTTAATCAGGAAGGTGAGAAAACTTCTATTAGTAGTAATGAGGAAAAAGTAAAGACTCAGGAGGAACCTCAAGTTTCTTCTGTAAAACCTCAGGTGGTAAGTAAACCTAAGACCTGGTCTGATCTGGTTGAAAAGATACAGCAAGAAAGTCCAGCTCTTTTTGGATTGATAAGCAGTGTGCCAGAACCGCAAATTGCTTCAGATAAAATAATTTTAAAAATAAAAGCCTCCCTTAAAGAGTCCCCTTATTTTAATGTGTTAAAAGAAAAAATAGAGTCTTATTTCCAAAAACCTTTGGAATTGCAAGTGGAAAATGATAAAAAATCTTCTCTAGAAGAAGTAAAAGAAAGACATGAGGTAAAAACTATTTTAAAAACCTTTTCTGCTAAAATAGCTTACATACAACCCCTATTAAAGGAGTAGAGATATGAGGTTACCACCACAGTTTCAACAAATAATGAAAGAACTCCAGAAGATGCAAAAAAAACTGGAGGAAACTCAGAAACAGCTTGAAGAAAAGACTGTTACTGTTCAAGTTGGTGGAGGTATGGTTACAGTTACAGCTAATGGGAAGCAGGAAATAGTTTCCATAGAAATTGAAGAAGAGTTAATTAATCCAGAGGAAAAAGAAATGTTGCAGGATTTAATTTTAGCTGGAGTTAATGAGGCTTTAAAAAGAGCTAAGGAGATGGTAGAAGAGGAGTTCGCCAAGATTACAGGTGGGCTTAAATTTCCTGGAGGTTTGAACATTCCAGGGTTGTTTTAATTTTTATGTCAGCCGGTTATCCACCTGTATTAAAAAAATTGATTTCTACCTTTTCTCTTCTTCCTGGAATAGGAGAAAAAAGTGCTACCAGACTTTCTATGTTTCTTCTATCCAAGCCTGATTTGTGTGAAACCCTGGGAGAGCTTATAAAAGAATTGCCCTACAAAGTAAAACTGTGTAAATTCTGCAGAAATCTCTCAGAAGAAGATGTGTGTTCTATTTGCAAAAGTGATAGTCGCGATCCTGAGCTTCTGTGCATAGTAGAAAATCCTGTAAATCTTTATCACATAGAAAACACAGGAGTTTATAAAGGATACTATTTTGTGCTACATTATCTTTTATCTCCAAAAGAAGGCATAGGTCCAAAAGAGCTGGCTCTGGATCATCTTGTGTTTTTAATTCAGAGCCGTAATGTAAAAGAAGTGATAATAGCTTTATCTCCGACCCTTGCTGGAGAAGCTACAGCTTCTTACATTTTAGAGGTATTAAAAGAATTACCTGTAAAGGTAACAAAAATAGCCTGTGGAATTCCTATGGGAATGGAAATTCAGTTTGTGGATCCTTTAACTTTAAAAAAAGCACTTTTTGGAAGGGAGCTTCTTAAAGAGAGATGAAAAAAGAGGACTTACTTCTCTGCAGAAAGATTGCGAAATTTTTTGTGCAATTGGTGATGTTCTTTTTCCTGATTTAAAAGAAGGAACACAACTTAAGATAGTTATTAAAGGAAAAGAGCTGGAATTTAGCTGGGATAAAAATGGATAAAAAGGTTCTCTGGCTGGGTTATTATCTTAAAGTAAGAAATGTTTTTAAAACAATAAAACGCTTTGAAGAGAATAGAAGTATTGAAGAAATTTTAGCAGAAGAAGGATATAAAATAAAGGAGATTGAAAAGGGAGGGATTTCTGAACTTGAAAAAGCAGAAAAAAACGGAGTTAAAATTTTATTCAGAGAAGAGGAAGAATTTCCTGCTGCACTAAAAGAAATTCCCTATGCTCCACTTTTTCTGTATGTAAAAGGGCAATTGGAGGCTTCAAAACCCTTTATAGCCATTATTGGCTCTCGCAAACCCACGAGCTATGGAAAAGAGGTGGCTTATAAATTTTCTAAAGGACTTTCTGAAAATGGAATAGGTATAGTTTCAGGTTTAGCAAGAGGAATAGATACCATAGCCCATCGTGCCTGTTTAGAGGTAAATGGTTATACCATAGCGGTTCTGGGATCAGGTATAGATGTAATTTATCCAGCAGAAAACAGAGGGGTTTATGAAGAGATAATTAAAAAAAGAGGTGCAGTTGTTTCAGAATTTCCTTTTGGCACCAAACCAAGAAAAGAAAATTTTCCTATGAGAAACCGAATTATAAGTGGTTTATCTCAGGCTATAGTGGTGGTTGAGGCAGGTAAGAGAAGTGGCACTTTGATTACTGCAAAATGGGCTCTGGATCAGGGAAAAGAAGTTTTTGCTATTCCAGGTAATATTTTTTCCTCCCAGAGTGAAGGAACTCATTACCTTTTAAAACAAGGAGCTATTTTAGTTACTTCTCCTGCAGAGATTATAGAATACTTGGGACTTGAAGTGAAAAATGCACAACCTGTGCTTTTTGAAACAGAAGAAATAGAAGTTTCAGATGAAGAAAAAGAAATTTTAGAAGCCCTTTCTTCTTATCCTCAGCATATTGAAGAAATTTTTGCCAAGGTTAATAAACCTCCCTTTGAAATTTTATCTCTTATTACGGATTTAGAGCTAAAAGGTTTGGTAGAAACACTGCCTGGTAAATATGTAAAACTGAGAAACTAATTAAAAAAACTTAGTGCTTTAAGCTTTTTTTGTTATTTAATTTTAATTTACAAAATTGCTCGGGTAATTTTACAGGCTGCGTTTTACAAGTTCCAAAGTATCTGGCACATTTAAAGCTTTAAAGATTTTTTCAAAAAGTCCTTCCATATCGCTTAAAATTTTTTCCTTCACATCCTGAGGAAGATCCCACCATTCCTTTTTAAAAATTCCAAAGCCTTTTTTTCTGGTTTTATAAATAAACTGAGCCTCAGTCATACCTTCTTTCCATTCATTTTTTAAATTAGTTTTAAGATAAGTGTAAATTTTTTCTCTGAATTCAGAGGGTAGGGCAGGGTGTTCATAAATAAAATTCTGAAAACCTGTTGCAAGATGCACTTCCACGCATTCATTTTCAGGAAAGAGATGAAAGTATTCTTCTGGCAGAGTGGAGGCTCCATGTTGCACAGCTCCAGCAAGTCCAAACTCTTCTCTTGCAATCTTGGAGAGAGTTTTAAGAGTATTAAAATCTAATTTAACTTCTGCCACTTTCCCATCAGGCAAAACCACTCCTCCATGAGCAGTTCCAGTTTGCACACTAATTTTAGAGATACCAACTTTACCTTTAAAGGTTTTATTAAAACCATTCATAAAAGCTCTTAATTCTTCAGGAGTGCTATTGTGTCCACCTATCTCTCCGATTTCTCCTCCCAGATTTACAGTTACACCAGAGGGTTCAAGTGATCTTACAAATTCCGAAAGCTCAGCAGTTACTTCGTAATTGTATTTTTGTTGCTCATCTAAGCTTTCTTTTTCAAGCACCACTAAGGTTGAAGCATCAATATCTATGTTATAAAACTGAGCAGAAATAGCATCTTCTATTAATTTTTTAATATTATTTTTCTCCTTATCAGGATTTGCAAAAAAGGCTTTTCTATTAAGCTGAAAGTGATCTCCCTGAATAAACACAGGTCCTTCAAACCCTTCTCTAAAGGCAGCAGAAAGAATTACAGTGGCATATTCTAAAGGAGGTTGTTTAGTATATCCCATCTCTGATTTAGCAATTTCAAAAATAAAAGCCCCTGCTTTTAGCCTCTTTGCTACTCTAAAAACAGCTCTTGCAACATCATAAGTCATTCCTCTTAGATTCATTGCAGGCACAGTAAAACCTAAAAATTTTTCAGAAAACTTTTGATAAAGAGGATAAACAGAATATCCCCGATAACCCAGCTCTTTAAGAGCTTCCTGTAAATTTTTCAAAATAGCCTGATCTTCAAAAACAGCCCTGTATATAATCTCATCTATCTTGCTTTTGTCCTCTTTAAGTGCTTTTAAAATTTTTTCTTTTTCCATAACATGCCTCCAAATTTTATTTTGAAAAAATATTAAACTCTTTGAGTTAACTTCTTCATTTATTTTTAAAACTTCTTTGGGATTTTTTCAAGGGATATTTTAAACTTTTTAATTTTAAAATAATAATTTTATTTTTTGGAAGCCTCTCTAATACTTCTCAGGATAGAAAACTCTATAGCAGGAATATAAATTTGCTCATCTTTTTGATAATTGTATAAACAACCATCTGTATAATG
>CAZQIW010000105.1:0-5837 GCA_964593845.1 uncultured Thermodesulfatator sp.
AGAGTTAAAGAGAGTTATATATAAACCTATTTACTTAAGTGAGAAAGAAATTATATTAGAATTTAATGGAAGTGTGCTTTATTACCCGGAAGATGCCCCAAACTCTAAGGAACTTTATGAAAAGGCTTATCTTTTATTAAAAAGAATAAAAGAAAGAGAAGCAAATACTATAGAAATTTTTAATCCTCTTATTGAAAGAGAAATTCAATCAGTTTTTTATGTAGAAGAATTAATTAAAAGAGCTCTGGCAGAGAAACTTTTTACTTTTTATTATCAACCCTATTTAAATGCTCAAAACTTAAAAATTGTTGGTTTTGAAGCATTGGTAAGGATAAAAGATGGAGATAAGATTATTCCTCCCTCAGAATTTATTGAATTTCTGGAAAACAGCATATATTTAAAAGATTTTGAAAGTTACAGTTTTTACAAAAATTTGAATAAATTAAACGAGTGGAAAATTCCTATTTCTATAAACATTTCATCTACAGGATTTGAATCTTCTCATATTCTTGAGTTTTTAACTCAATATGAAAGTTTGCTAAGAAAATTACCCACTTATTTTATCTTGGAAATAACAGAACATAAGCTGGCTAAAAATTTGGAAAAAGTTCAAAAAATTTTGAAAATTTTAAGATCCTATAATATAAAAATAGCTTTGGATGATTTTGGGACTGGATATTCTTCTTTGAATTATCTTAAAGATTTACCCATTGACATCGTAAAAATAGATAGATCATTTATAAATTTGTTAGATGATAAAAAAACTTATTACATAGTAGAAACTATTATAAAATTGGCTAAACATTTAGGAATAAAAACAGTGGCTGAAGGAGTAGAAAATGAAGACCAAATGATTATGCTTCAAAAATTAGGTTGTGATTATCTTCAGGGATTTTTCTTTGCTCCTCCTCTTCCAGAAGAGGAAGCAGAAAAATTGATTAAAAATCAACCTTTCCTTAAATCTTAAGCAATTTTTCTGCTTCTTGTATAATTAATAGGCTGTTTTATATTTAAACCTATGAGAAAAACAAAAATAGTTGCTACTATTGGTCCTTCTTCCAGAGATCCTGAAATTATAAAAGCTCTTATTCAAGCAGGAGTAAATGTATTCCGTCTTAATTTTTCCCATGGTGATCATGATTATCACAAAGAGAATGTAGAAAGGATAAGAAAAGTAGCAGAAGAATTAAAAAAGCCTGTAGCTATTCTTCAGGATCTTTCAGGTCCAAAAATAAGAATTGGCGAGGTAAAGGAACCTTTTCTTCTTCATCAGGGAGAAATTTTGGAATTTTATGGAGAGCCTGTTATAGGTGAAAAAACCGGAACTACAGCAAAAGTTTATATAGATCATCCAGAAATCTTCCAGGATTTAAAAGAAGGAGATTTGATTTATATAGCAGATGGTCTTATAAAGGTAAAGGTAAGAGAAAAAAGAAAGGATAAAATAATTACAGAAGTAATTCAGGGAGGTGTAATTTCTTCCAGAAAAGGAGTTAATTTCCCTGGTGTTCATCTATCTATTTCTGCTTTTACAGAAAAAGATAAAAGAGACCTTGAGTTTGGATTAAAAATGGAGGTGGACTTAATAGCTCTTTCTTTTGTAAATAGAAAAGAGGACATATTAGAGTGCCGTAAGATTGTTGAAAAGGCAGGAAAAAATCAGCCAATTTTTGCTAAAATTGAAACCCAAAAGGCTCTTGAGAATATAGAGGAGATAATAGAGGTTTCAGATGGATTAATGGTAGCAAGAGGAGACCTTGGAGTGGAGGTGCCTATAGAAAAAGTGCCTGTGATTCAAAAAGAACTGGTCAAAAAAGCAAGAGAAGCAGGTAAACCAGTAATAATTGCAACTCAGATGCTTACCTCCATGATAAACTCCACCACACCAAGTAGAGCTGATGTTTCTGACATAGCCAATGCAGTGCTTGATGGAGCAGATGCTCTTATGCTTTCAGATGAAACAGCAGTCGGAAAGTATCCTGTAGAAACTGTAAAGATGATGGCAAAAACCATAGAAGAAGCTGAAAAAATTTATCCTTATTCTTCAGGAGAATACAGCCATGTTTCCTCTGATTTTGCCATAGCTTATAGTAGCTGTATTTTAGCTGAAGAGATAAACGCTAAAGCTATAGCAGTTTTCACTAAATCTGGAAGCTCAGCTATTAGGGTCTCCAGATTTAGACCAAGGGCTTTAATCTTAGCTAATGTTCACGATGAGGAGGTCTGGAAAAGACTAAGTGTGGTCTGGGGAGTATATCCTTATTTAATTCTTTCAGAAGGAAAAGATTCAGAGTTCATGATAAAAGAGTTTATTAAAAAAGCTTATAAGGATAAGTTAATTACAGAAGAGGATACCCTTGTTCTTACTATGGGGTATCCTGTAGGTAAAGTAGGTTCTACAAATCTTATTAGAGTAATAAAAAAAGATCATATCAAAGAAGCAATTTCCAGCTAAACCATGCCGATTTTTACACCTGTGCAGATTCCTAAACTAATAGAACTTGCTAAAAAAAATCGTATAGCTCCAGTATATATTTTTATTGGACCAGAACATATTTGCAGAGAAAAAGCTAAGGAGATTTATACTGTGCTTCAGGAAAAAGAGGCACTTCTTGAGGTATATAATTTAAACGATAAAGAGGAAAAAAAGACATTTTCTAAAATAAAAGGATATCAGGAAAGTTTATTTGGAATAAGAAAGGTTTACTTAATTTTAGGAGCAGAGAATATCAGCTATGAAAAAGGGGAAGAAATAGCAAAAAGTCTGGGAGAGAAGAATAATCTTTTTAGTTGGTTTTTAATAGCTTCGGGATTTGAAGAGTCTCATCCTCTCTACAAGTATGCCCTTGAAAAGGGAGCTATTATTCCTTTTACTACAAAAAAAGAGGAGGACATTTTAGAAACCGAGCTTATTATGAGCCTGAAAAGTGCTGGTAAAATTATGGATAAACAAACAGCCAGTCTTTTTATTTCTCTTGTGGGAAGAGATTATCACCATTTTAAAAATGAGCTTGAAAAACTCATCCTTTATACTGAAGACAGGGAGATGATTACTGAAGACGATATATGGATGATTACTATCCCTTTGGAAAGCGATGCTCTTTACCTTTTAGCAGATACCTTTTTTAACTACGGACCTGAAAAGGCTTACAAGCTGGTGCTGAACCTTCTTGATCACAAAATTGAACCTCCTCAAATTTTATGGTATCTTTACAAATTTTTTAAAAGGATGCAAATTTTTAAAGAGTTTCTTGCACGTCATCCAGAGCTTGCTAAGGAAGAAAAATACCTTTATTTCTCCAAAAAATTACAGGAAATAAAAGATAATCCAGTGGAGGAAATTCCCAGAATCATAGCAGAAAGCCATCCTTATCCTCTTTTTAATATAAAAAGACACTTAAAAAAAGTCAAAGATTTTAAAATGATTTTTGAAGAACTTTACAGAGCTGATCTTTCTATAAAGAGAGATTTTAGAAATCCTGCAAGGGTTTTTAATGAACTTTTTCTTTCTTTATGGCAACTTCTGGAAAAGTCTAAGGATTAAATCTCCTTTAAAATCTCCTCCAGTTCTTTTTTATTTTCCTCCAGAAACTTCAGTTTATCAGAAATTTCCTCTGAATTTTTAGCATTAAACTGAATGCTTAATTCTCTTTTTTCAAAATACGGAACAAAATTTACAAAAATTTTTTTAGACCTGAATTTTTCCACTATAGGAGACACCTTCTTGAGCTTTGCAGAATAGGATGGATAATAAAGTTCATTTAATTTAGTAAAAAATTCCCTTTTTCTTCTGTTAAAATCTTCCTCTTTTAAAATTTCTCTCAGCTCATCAGGAAGAAAAAAGGATAAGTCTTTTCGCTTTTTATAATCTATTAGCTTTTCAAGCACATCTTTTTGCTCACTAAAAGTAAGATTGAGTTTCTCAATCAGCTTTAAAAATTCTTTCCTCTCTTCTTTATTTAGTTTAACCAAATTCTGCGTAATCTTAGGATTTAATTTTTCTTGGACCAACAAATTCTTAAATTCATCTTCTAACTTATTTATATTCTGTAAAAATTCTATCCAGATATAATTTCTGGAAAAATTGAGTTTTGGAAGGAGTTCCAGAGTTTGTTCCAGGGTAAAAATTTTTAAAGCCCTTTTTATAAATTCTGCTTTTTCTACAAGGTTAAGCGGTCTGAAAAGATTGCTTTCAAGAGAGATGAGAAGCAGTTCTTCAGGTCTTTTTTCAGATAAAATGTAAGTTGGTATGGAGTTTACTCCCAAGGATTTACAGGCAAGAACTCTCCCCTCACCACTTATAAGCTGATATTTTCCAGAAGAATCCTTAGGAGCAAAGAGGATAGGGGGCTGAAGCAGCCCCCAGGTTTTTATGCTTTCTTTAAGTAAGGTGTCTCTTTTTGGATAGGAGAAGAGATAAGTTCTATCTTCCAGTTTTATTTCATCTATGGAAATAAGTTTGCAGTGAAAATTACTCACTTTTAAAGGGTTTTGCCTGTTAGTTTATAAAGTGCCTCTAAATATTTTTCCCTTGTCTTTTCCACAATATCAGGTGGAATAGGAGGCGGATTTTCTCCACCCTTCCAGGAAGTGGACTTTAGCCAGTCTCTAATAAATTGTTTGTCAAAGCTCTTCTGAGGTTTACCAGGCTCATATTCATCCATAGGCCAGAATCTTGAAGAATCAGGGGTTAAAACTTCATCTATTAAAATAATTTTTCCATCCAGAATTCCAAATTCAAACTTGGTATCAGCAATTATAATTCCTTTAGATTCAGCATAATCTGCAGTTTTTTTGTAAATCTTTAAGGAAAGTTCCCTTAAAATTTCAGCAGTTTCTTTTCCAACAAGTTTTACCATCTCATCAAAAGAAATATTAATATCATGTCCTCCTTTTTCAGCCTTAGTGGAAGGGGTAAAAATCGGCTCACTCAGCTTATCTGCTTCTTTCAAACCAGGAGGTAAAGTAATTCCACAGACTTTACCTGTTTTTTGATATTCTTTCATAGCAGATCCAGTAATATAGCCTCTGACAATACACTCAACAGGAATCACTTCAGTTTTACGCACAAGCATACTTCTTTGATGAAGAAGCTCCTTATAGGGCTTTAAAACCTCAGGATATTCCTCTACATTAGCAGTAATTAAATGATTTTCCACTATATCTTTAAGAAAGTCAAACCAGAAAAGACTCATAAGTGTAAGAATTTTTCCTTTATCTGGGATGGGAGTGGGTAAAACCACATCAAAGGCAGATATTCTATCGGTAGCCACAATAAGAAGTTTGTCTCCCAAATCGTAAATATCTCTAACCTTTCCCCTTTTAAGTAAAGGAACCTCTTTTATATTGGTTTCAAAAAGAGCCTCACCCATTGATAATACTCCTTAAGCCATAGCTTTGGCAAGTTTTCTTGTGCGTTTTTTAAATTTACTGGCAAGCCTTCTGTATCTCTCATATTTTTCCCAATCCTTATTCTTTTTAGCCTCTTCAGCCAGAGCCTTAAATTTTTTAATTTTAGCTTTAATTTCTCTCATAGAGGCACCAACTTTTTTTGGCTCTTCTTTAATGCCGTAAACCTTTTTCAAAGCAGAAATAAGCTCCTCCTTGTTCATTCCATGAACACCAGTAATCTCTGGAATCTGAAGGGCAATCTCTCTTAATTCTTTAATAGTCATTTTTTCAAGCTTTTTTTCCAGCTTGGGAAGCTGCCTTGTTTCTTCTCCATTTTGAACTTCTTCCTGAGCCTTAACTTCTTCCTGTTTTACTTCTTCCATAGGTTGCCCTCCTTAAAGAAGGATTTATAAAATCTCCTTAAAAATACCATAAAAACTAAAGAA
>CAZQIW010000106.1:0-5801 GCA_964593845.1 uncultured Thermodesulfatator sp.
TGGTATTATGAAGGCGAAGGACAGAAATTTACTTCTCATCCTGCTTTTAAAGAATTTGAAGAAATTCATAAGCAGTGTCACTTGATTGCTAAAGAAGTTATCCTTGCTTACAATGCAGGAGATTCTGAAAAAGAACAGAAATTAATGAAAGAATTAGAAGATCTTATTTCCAGACTAAACAGTGCACTGGATAAAGTAAAAAATATTTACCTTTCTGAAACAGAAAGAAATTAAAATTTCTAAATCTTTCTGAAATTGAAATGTTCCGCAGGTATTTTTAACTCTTAAAAGGAATTGCTAATCTTCTGATATGAACTTCTTTATCTCTCCAATCTTTAAGCGCCTTTACCCATAGATCTAAATAAATTTTTTTACCAAGTAAGAACTCAAGCTCTTCTCTTGCTAAAGTTCCTATTTTTTTAAGCATCTGTCCGCCTTTTCCAATTAGAATACCTTTTTGGGATTCCCTTTCAACAAAAATAGTAGCTTGAATATAAAGAAAATTTCTTTCAGGTTCTTCTCTAACTTCTTCAACTTTTACAGCTGTGCAATAGGGAACTTCTTCAAAAGTTAAAAGGAAGATCTTTTCTCTAATTATTTCAGCAATGAGAAGACTCAGTGGAATATCTGTAACACGGTCTGGTTCATAATAAAAAGGACCTTCAGGAAGAAGCTTTACAAGCTCATCTATTATTCTATCCACTCCATCATTGTGAAGAGCAGAAACAGGAATAATAGCATGAAAATCATGTAGTTTTGAGAAGTAGTCTATAATAGGCAAAAGTTGATTTTTTTTAATAAGATCAATTTTGTTTAAAACAAGAATAGCAGGTTTATTAGCTTTTTTTATTATTTCTAAAATTTTTTCTTCTGCTGGAAGACGATGACTTACATCCATTACCCAGAGGATAGCATCTACTTCCTCAAGAGCATTTAATGCTTCTTCTACCATTATTTGATTAAAAAGATCCTTAGCATCGTGAATTCCAGGAGTATCAATAAAAACTATCTGATAGTTATCTCTGGTAAGAACTCCTCTTATATTAAAACGAGTGGTTTGAGGTTTTGGGCTAACTATAGAAACCTTAGTGCCAAGAATTTGGTTTAAAAGCGTAGATTTCCCTACATTTGGAAGTCCTATAATAGCTACAAATCCAGATTTAGTGGTTTGTGTTTTTTGAACATTATTATTTTCTTTTTCCATAAAATAACTCCTTTTTTAAATTATTACTTTTTTAAAAAATAAGTTAGAGAAAAATTTAATCAAGGGAGGATTCTTTAGATAATTTTTCTTTAAGAACTTTTAGAGCTTTTTTAGCTGCAAGTATTTCTGCCTCTTTTTTTGAGGAACCTTTGGCTTTTGCAAGGATTTCTCCATTAAGTTTTACAGCTATTTCAAATTTGGGATTATGAGGAGGACCTGAAACAGAAATTACTTCATAAGTAGGACGCTGATTATACTTTTTCTGTAAAACCTCTTGGAGACGGGTTTTATAATCATGTGGAGGAGTTTTAGGAAACCTTCTAAAAAAAGGACCAAACCACTTTTTTATCCTCTCACAGGTAACTTCAAGCCCTCCATCCAGAAAAAGAGCACCTATTACAGCCTCAAGAGCCCTTGCTGAAATATTTTCCTTACTTTTTTTATCCAGTTTTTCCTCTCTTTTTCCAAGAAAAATGTAATCCAGTAAATTTATCTTTTTTGCAACTTTTATTAGAGTGCTTTTACACACTAAATAAGCCCTTTTTTTTGTAAGATCTCCTTCTTTATCTTCTGGAAACTTTTGAAAAAGTAATAAAGAAATGCAGAGGTTTAAAATAGCATCACCCAAAAATTCCAGCCTTTCATTATCTTCCAGTTTTAGTTCCCTATGGCATATTTTATAGGAACGATGCGTTAAGGCTGTTTTCAGAAGTTCTTTATTTTGAAAAGTAAAATCTAAAATTTTTTCAAACTCTTCTAAGTTTTTTTGCATTTTAAATTACTTTGCTATTAAAAAGGCGTTCCTGAATCTGTTTTTTAATTCTTTTGCTCTTTTTGAAGCTAAATAAAAATCTTTACCTAAATATATTTGAACTCTGTAAAAAACAGTATTCCCTTTTACAAAAGGTTCAATTTCTATTCTTCTAAATTCCCTTTCCAGCTTTAACTTTAGCTTCAAAGCATTGTGATAGTATCTAAATGCTCCTACTTGAAGATAAAAATTTCCATATCTAATGTTAGGAATATTTTTATATACCACACCAGAAGAAGTAAGTTTACCAGGGCTTAGCACCACTATTTTTACTTTTGCAGTGCCTTTTTTTATCATTCCTAAAGCTCTTGCAGCAGCATAACTTAAATCTATACACCTATTTTTTACAAAAGGACCTCTATCATTAATTTTAACCACAACTTTTTTTCCATTTTCCAGATTAGTAACAAGGACATAAACTCCTAAAGGAAGAGTTTTATGAGCAGCTGTGAAATCATACATATTGTAAACTTCACCGCTTGCTGTTAATCTTCCATGAAAATTGAAGCCATACCACGAAGCTATACAGGTTTCCTCATAACCTTCTGCTGAAGGTAAAGGATAGTATGTTTTTCCTTTGATTTTATAAGGTTTTAACCAGCCTGGCAGAGTTTTAGAAGGTCTGTATTTATAAGAAATTTTTAAAGGTCTGGGAGGTCTTGCGCACCCAAAAAGAAAAATTAAAATCAAAAAAAGAAAAAAAACTTTCCTCACTTCTTTTTAACCTTTAAGAAGCTTTTTAGCCACTTTTTTAGCAAAATAGGTAATAATTAGATCAGCACCAGCTCTTTTTATAGAGATTAAACTTTCCCATAAAATTCTTTCTTCATCAAGCCATCCCAGCTTGGCTGCAGCTTTAATCATAGCATATTCTCCACTTACCTGATAGGCTGCTACAGGATGATTAAACTCTGTGCGTAACATTTTTATAATATCTAAGTAAGGCATGGCAGGTTTTACCATTATAATATCTGCACCCTCCTCAATATCTAAATAAGCTTCTCTCAAAGCCTCTCGGCTATTAGCAGGATCCATTTGATAGGAGCGTCTGTCCCCAAATTTAGGAGCAGAATCTGCAGCTTCTCTAAAAGGTCCATAAAAGGCTGAACAATACTTTACAGAATAACTCATAATTGCAACCTGAGAAAAACCTGCTTCATCTAAGGCTTCCCTTATTCTTGCTACCCTTCCATCCATCATATCTGAAGGGGCTACAATATCAGCCCCTGCCTTAGCATGAGATACAGCTATCCTTGCCAATTGCTCCAAAGTAAGATCATTATCTACCTCTCCTTTTTTTATAATTCCACAATGCCCATGAGAGGTATATTCGCATAAACAAACATCTGTGATAACTACAAGCTCTGGGAATTTATCTTTAATACGTTTTACAGCCTTTTGAATAATTCCATCCTTAGCATAAGCAGAACTCCCTATTTCGTCCTTTTTATCAGGTATTCCAAAAAGTAAAACTGCCTTAATTCCAAGCTCCACAGCTTCTTTAATATCCTCCAAAGCTTTATCTATAGAAAATCTATAGACCTCTGGCATGGATTTAATTTCCTGTTTTATGTTTTTCCCCTCACAAATAAAAAGAGGGTATATTAAATCATCTACTCTAAGGTGTGTTTCTCTTACCAAAGCTCTTATATTTTCAGTTCTTCTAAGTCTTCTTGGACGATACTCTGGGAAAAGCATAACATCCTCCTTTTATTCTAAGCTTAAAGCTTTTTCTAAATAATTATAAAACTTTCTTAAATCATCTTTATAATTTTCTGTAAGATGGATCATAATTACGGGTTTTTTCTTTTCTTCTAAAGCTTTAAAATCTCCACATGCCTGAGCAAACTGCTGATCCCAGAAAGTATAACCTTCATCTGGGATAATTTGTTCAGCTTTTCTTCCTTTTCGTGTAAAAATCATAAATCGTGAAAGAATAGGTCCTCCTTTGTAAAGCTGTCCTGAAGAGTGAAGATACCGGGGACCAAAACCAAAAACTGTGCTGCATGTCCTTTTTTCTCTAACAAGGGTTCTGAAATCTCTAAAAATTTCTTCTATCTCAGGATCAACTGGCAAATAGGCTAAAAATCCTATGTAACTCCAGGGGGAAAGATCTTTAAAGAATTTTTTCAAAAGTGCTGTAAACTTGGGATATTCAATAGTAACAGTTTTTTCGTAAAAAAATCCCCAACCAGTATCTTCATCTAAATAAAGTTCTATACCAAAGTCTTGATTTTTCTTAAAAGTCTCCAGAAACTCTTTAGTTTTCTGCTTGGTAAGAACCACATCAGGCTCATCAAAAGGATTTAAACTCATAAAGTATCCACAGAGAGCTACAGCAAGCATCCATCTGAAAACCTCTGCAAAGACCTCATATCTATCTTCAAGAACAATAGTTTTTACTTTAAAACCTCCTTCTTTTAAATCAGTAACCAACCGCTGGTAAATTTTTTCTCTTCCTTTAAGAGTGAAGTAAATAAAGACCCTATCTGTTCCGTAAACTGTAGGAGAACCAGGAGATTCTCCTACTATAGGAACCAATCCAGTTAATTCTTTACCAAGACTTTCAGCAATTAACTGCTCTAACCAGAGAATAAAAGGTTTTAAAAGAGGATCTGTAATAAAAGTAATCTTATCTTGCCCTTGAATATAGCTTTCTATTAAAAATTCTGCTAAAGTGGCTCCCAAGTTATATCCCCAGGGAATATCAGGACTACAAGCTTCATACATATTTTTAGCATAGCTGATGGCTTTGTTAAGATCCAGACCAAGAAGAGCTGCTGGTAAAAAGCCTATTTCACTTAAAGCTGCATATCTCCCTCCTATAAAAGGAGGATGTTGAAAAACTTTTCGGAAATTTAATTCCTTAGCAAGTTTTTCAAGAGGTGAACCAGGATCTGTAATAGCAGCAAAGTTCGCACCAGGATTACCTTTCAAAGTTTCAACTTTTTTCCAGAAGTATTTAAAATGTGAGAGGGTTTCCACAGTGGTTCCAGATTTAGACACAATGATAAAAAGAGTTTTTTCAAGGGGGAGTTTTTCAATTTTTTCTATATTTTCAGGATCATTAGTATCAAGGACATGAAACTCAGGATAACCTTCTTGAGGACCAAAAATTTGAGAAAGCACTAAAGGAAAAAGAGAAGAGCCACCCATTCCACACCAGACTATATGGGAAAACTCTTTTTTTACTTCGTCAGCAAAGTTTTGTAATTCTGTGAGTTTGGGCAAGATATATTGAGGACCATCTAACCAGTCTAATCTTTTTTTTATTTTCTCTTGCACTTCTGAATCTGAAGAAAAAATACTTGAATCTTTTTGAAAAAGTTTTTGCAGAATTTCTTGTTTTTGTTCATTTGAGAAATTTCTTGGGCGTTTAATTCTTCCAAACTCTTTATAAGTTTTTTTAATAGCAGAAGGGGTATTTACCATAGAACACTCCTTTTTAAGATTTTTTGGATTAAGTTATAAAGTATTTTAAGAATTAAGGCTGTTTTGTCAAGGCTTTATGTGCTTCCGAAGAAACAAATGATTTTTAGATGAGAATAAATCTCGCTATTTGTATAATCGTTACAATGTGGGGTTTTGGACTTAGTTAAAGTATAATAGCAAATGTTAAGAAAAGTTTTACATATTGAAACTTTAATAAAAAGATTTAAATTTTAAAAGTGAGCAGGGGGTAGGGTTTAAGAGGTGGTTGCTCCGGGACTTCCCTTTAAAGGGATAGTTCCGGGGAGGAAAGTCCGGGCTCCACAGGGGAGGACGCCGGGTAACACCCGGAGGGAG
>CAZQIW010000107.1:0-5668 GCA_964593845.1 uncultured Thermodesulfatator sp.
GGAGCCGGTGGGACTTGAACCCACGACCTCGTGAATGCCATTCACGCGCTCTCCCACTGAGCTACGGCCCCACCCTTCAATTTGCTATAATAAACATAACCGCTTTATTGTTTTTGTCAAGACTACTAAGAATTTAAAAAACTTACTTTTTCTTTAAATATTCTTCAGGATTTTCCCACATATCAGGTTTAAATCTTACTACTCTGTTTCTTCCCAGCTCTTTAGCTTTATAAAGGGCTACATCAGCAAACTTAATAACCTGCCAAATTCCAGTAGAATCCACAGGAAATTCACTTACTCCTATGGAAATTGTCTTCTTAAGAGGACCTGCTTTTGTATGAAAAGTTACAGATTCAACCTTTTTCCTTAATTTTTCAGCAACCATTTCTGCATCGCCTTTTCTAACATCTACGAGAAGAATAAGAAACTCCTCTCCTCCAAATCTTGAGACAATATCACTTTTCCTCACATTTTCTCTCAACACCCGAGCAATTTCTTTAAGTATTTCATCTCCTACATCATGACCATACTGATCATTTACTTTTTTGAAGTAATCTACATCACACATTAATACACCAAGCACTGTACTCCTTCTTAAAATTCCAGCAGTAATATTATCTAAAACTTGCTCCACAAACCTACGATTGTAAAGCCCTGTAAGAGGATCTTTTATTGTAAGCTCCTTAAGAGATTCTGCATATCTTTTGGCTTCTAAAACAGGTAAAGTTTGTTCCAAAAATGCATTAAGCTGTGGCATAGCCTGTTTTACTTTTTCTATTAGTTGCCTTTCTTCTTCTGAAAAAATAATCTGAATAACTCCTTCTACTTTACCACTACAAATTAAAGGAATACAAATATGATGTGCATCTGGATGAATAAACATTTTACAAATCCCTTTAGTTTCTAAAGAAGAAATTACCCTTCCAGTTCTTTTAGCACGGCAAAGATCAGCCATTACTAAAATTTCCTGATTTATAGGTAAATCTTCTGGCTCCTTATGAACTACTTTCATAGTATTATCAGAGTTTGAGACAATATAAATAATAAACTGCTTTAATTTAAACTTATCTTTTAAAAGTTGAGCTAAACGAGAAAAAACATCGTCTAAGGATGTATCTTCTTCTAAAATTCTTTTAAATCTACTTAGTTCGGCAAAGTATTTAATAAGTTCATTTACTTCACTTACAAGCTTACCAATTTCATCTTTAAAAGGAACACTAAGTGTCCTGGAAGCTACATCTTCAATATGTTCAGTATAAGCAATTTCATGGATTTTAGTAGTGGCTCTTTTTAAAGGAATTAATACCATAGTAAAAAAAGCTATACCACCGCAAATAAGAATTACTCCTAAAAGAACAAGAAGAATAAACTGGGAATACCGGATTAACTTGATCAGCCTTTTTATTTCCTTTCTGTTTTCAAAATTATTATAAAGAAGTTGATAAATTAATTTGTCAAGTTCCTTTAAAACTTTTTGATAATTTTGAGGAGAAACATTAGCTTTTTTAATTTCACCTAAAATTTGCTTTAAAACTTCAACCGAAATGCATAGTTGTTCAGGTTTGAAATTAAAAGAAAATTTTAAGTCTCCATTTTTTACTGTGACACTACCTCCATTTACCATTAAATCAAGGAGTTTTTGAGCTTCTCTTAGAGCTACTTTTTTTTCAATTTCTTTTTTACTATTTAAAAGTGAACTTTTTAAGTAAAAAGCTGCAGTAAGATATTCACTACACTGACGAAAAGCAATAGACTCTATCTTATTAAGTTGAAGATAAAGATTAATAAAAATAATTACAATAAGAACCTCGCAAAGTCCCATTACAAAACCGACTTTTATAAAAAGACTTAACCTACTAAACCAGGAATAAAACTTTTTCCAGAGTTCCAAAAACCCCTCCCCTTTGATTTTTTCGTGAGGGCACAAAGCCTTCCTTTATAAGTTGTAAATTGTTCTATATATCTCGTAAAATTACCATAAAAATTTTTTTAAACATAAAAATTTTTTTAAAAAAGAACTTGAAAAAATTTTCACGAAAAAATGAGACTTATAGTTGACTATAAATTGCAAATATAGGAAGTAGGCATAAAGCCCACTTCCTATATTTATTCTGTATGCTTTGGTAACTTTTAAAACTATTTTTTATAAAACGATACTTTCTTCACCAGAACTTAATATTTTCTCTAATTTAATCTGAAATATTAATTCCTGACCTGCTAAAGGAGGATTGAGATCCAAAACAATCTCATTTTCATTTACTTCCACCACAATAGCAGGAAAGGTCATTTCTCCCTGAGGAGTATCTACAATGAGATGTAGCATAAGTCCTGGTTCTGGTTCTACATCAAGATTAATAGCATCCTTGGGAACGGCTTTTACAAGATTTTCATCTCTTGGACCAAAAGCTTTCTCTGGAGGAATCACAACTTCTTTTTCTTCTCCTTCTTCCATTCCTATTACAGCTTCAGAGAGTCCAGGAATAATTTCAGGAGAACCCACTTGAAACACAAAAGGCTCCTTTTCAAAAGTGTTTTCAAATACCTCCCCGTTTTGAAGCTTTCCTATGCAGTGAATACTTACTACATCACCTACTTGCACTTTGCGCATCTTAAAAACTCCTTTGATTTTTAAATTTGATAGAAGTTGAGGATTTAGAGAATGGGACTCTAAATACTCAAACTTCTATCTAAGAATAGAAGGTAACACATTACCTGAAAAATACAAGGCAATTTTTAAAAATTTATTTTTCATTTAACACGACTATACAAAAACACACAATTACATCTTTTTCTCCTCCCCATCCCAATCCTTCGGTGCTACGAGCTTTGATGCCTATATTTGAAGGCTCAAGCTCTAAAGCTTTAGCTAATACTTCCCTCATTTTTTCATAGTAAGGAGAAAGCCGAGGTTTATCGCATATAAAAGTTAAATCTACCTGGGAGACTTTAAATCCTTTTTCTGCAATAAGAGAAAGAGTTTTTTCAAGTAAGATAAGACTATTTATGTCTTTATACTGAGGATCTTTATCTGGAAAAAGAGTCCCTATATCAGGAAGTCCAGCAGCAGAAAGGATCGCATCTATAAGGGCATGTAATCCCACATCAGCATCAGAATGACCTAAAAGCCCTTTTTCATAAGGAATTTCCACTCCGCAAAGCCTGAGCTTTCTTCCTGAAACCAGCCGATGTAGATCAAAACCCAAGGCAATTTTCATATTAAATTAAAAAATAAAATATTTAAACTCAAAGTCAAGAATAAAATTTGGCAGACATTATGTAATGTTTAAATGTGAATAATCTTTACTTGCAGGCTACATAGAGATTTACTATTTCAAAGGTTAGAGAAGTTATAAAAATATTCTTAAAACCTGCCTCTTTCAAATAATTCTTTATAATCTCTGGAGGAGGAAAAGACTTTATAGATTCTGCAAGGTATTGATAAGCCTGTTTATCTCCTGTTAAAATCCCTCCAAGCCAAGGCATGTATTTATTTAAATAAAGACTATAAACTTTTTGGAAAAATTTATTTTTAGGTAAGGCAAACTCTAAAATTACAAGTTTTCCACCAGGTTTTAAAACCCTATAAAACTCTTTTAAAGCCTTTTTTCTGTTAGGTAAATTTCTCAAACCAAAGGCTATACTTATTCCTCCAAAAAGATTATCTTTAAAAGGTAACACTTCTGCATCTCCACAAATAGGATATATAGGTTTTTGAAAAATTCTTTTTCTTCCGTATAAAAGCATCTGAAAGCTGAAATCCAGTGCCCAGAAAGGTCCTTTGTTTTTAGATAAGATTTCAAGGGTTAGGGTAAAAGGTCCACAGCAAAGATCCAGAAGAGGAGGTTCAGCATCTTTTAGAACTGCTGCAACCTTTTTTCTCCAAAGCTTGTCCTGTCCAAAACTCCCTATAAGATTTACCAGATCATACCTTTTAACAATTTTATCAAATTTTTCCTTTACAAAGTCCTTTTTTATTTTCATGGCAGATTGAAAAACCTCAGCTCAGGAACTGTTTTTATTAATCCTTTTTTATAAAGGTATTCACAAAAGGTTAAAAATGCCCTCTGCTTAAGCCCTGAAAAATCATACTCTAAGTGAGTTAAATACTTATAAACCCAATTCTTAGGAAGATTTAGATGGTTTTTCTCCACAATTTCTTTTAAATTAGAAAGAGCTCTTGCTCGGGCATGATAAATAGCTAAGCAGAAGTTTTTTAATTCCTGCGAATACCGATGTGATACCTCTTTTCTTACTATAAATAAGGCAAAAACAAAAGGAAGATGAGTATATTTTAACCAAAGTTCAGCAAGGTCTGTAATCATAACATCTTTGTTATTGAGCTGTAAAATTAAAGCTTCATCCCCTATGGCTAAGTAACCTGTTATTTCTTTTTTTTCTCCTCTTTTTAAATTCTTCCAATTAAAAGGAAGATGAACATACTCAGGCTTTACACCTATAAACTCTTCCAGAAGTATTTTAAGCAAATTAAAGGAACTTTCAGTTTCAGGGGTAATACCTATTTTTTTACCATTAAGTTTTTCAAGGGGCTCTTTATGGCAGAGTATAACACTTTTTACCTCTCCTACAGCACTTATAGAAATATCAGGTAAAATTAAATAATTTTCAAAATCTCTGGCATAAACTACACTTGAACTAAGACTTCCGTGGATTTCTCCTTCTTTCAGCTTAAAATTCAACTTTTTTGGCACATCAAGCACAAGCTCTACATCTGGATTATTCTTAGGAAAGTAAAAAAGCAGAGGCAAAGTATTTAAATAAAGAGGGATACCCATTTTCAGCTTAGGCATAAACTCTATAGGTTACCTCCTTTTCTGAATTTATTAAAGTTTTAAGTGTATCCTCAGCATTATCATTAAGATATTCCTTTACATTTATTACTAAAAAATTGGGTATATAACCTGGTAAAATAGCTCCCATTTTGTTAAAACCAAGTATTTTAGCACCATTTAAAGTTGCCAGTTTTAACAGGTCTTCTGGAGAAACATCGGGATAGAGAGTATAAATTGTTTTTAATTCTTCCCAGATAGATAAATTATCGTTACTTGCAAGACTATCAGTTCCTATACATACTTCTATTCCAGCAGCAAGCAATTCTTTAAGTTTAGGAATTCCAACTCCTATATATAAATTACTCTTAGGGCATATACAAATTTTTACCTGGTTTTCCTTTAAAATTTTTAAATCCTCCTCATCTAAATGTATGGCATGAATAAGAAGGGTATTTTTATCTAAAACCCCCAATTGATGAAGGTATTTTACAGGGGTGGTTTGAGGAGGTGTAAAGCTTTCATTCCACTGCCTTTTTTCTTTTAAAAGGTGAGCCCAAGAGCCTTCACCAGTTTTTAAAAACTCTACTTCTTCTTGAGATTCTGCACAGTGAATACAAAAAAGTTTTTTTCTTCGTCTATTGTAAGACTTAATTGCCTGTATAAGAAGAGGAGCTACAGTATGAGGAGCATGGGCAGAATAGGTGATTTTAAAATTAATACAAGGTGCTTTTAATTTGAGTTCTTTTAGAGAATAATTTCCTTTAAAGCTAAGTACTTCTTGAAAAAAATATCCATAAAAAAGGGAATTACATAATAAATCCAAAGTTATAGCAGTATTACCTACATCTCCTATGATACCAATACCGTCTTTCCAAAGG
>CAZQIW010000108.1:0-5615 GCA_964593845.1 uncultured Thermodesulfatator sp.
ATATAAAAAAAGAACTTGACGAACTGATAAAAGGAGAAATTTTAAACATTTTAAAAGAACTAAAAGAAAAAGAAGATTTTGAAGACATTGCTATTTTAGTAAGAAGAAATGAAGAAATTACTGAACTTTCTTCTTTTTTACTCTCAGAAGGATTTAAAGTTATAGGGACTTCCTTTTTAAAACTAAAGGAATCAAGTGTGGTAAATACCCTTATTTCTTTACTGAAATTTTTAAATTATCCCGAGGATCAGATAGCACTCGCTGGTTTTTTAAGTGGAGGATTCTCTCCACAGGGCACACAAATTTTTATAAAGTATTATGAAGCAAGGGCTTCGGGAAGAAATATTTCTTTAATTGATTTTGTTAAAACAGAATACCAGAGTTTTTGGGAAAGTTGTATTAATCATCTTTTAAAGAAAAGCAGGACCTTTTCTTTTTACGAGCTTTGCCAATATATTGTGCAGTTTTTTAATATAAAAAATGTAAAACAGGAGGAACAAGCTTATCTATACGAATTTTTGAGTATAGTGCTGGATTTTTCTTACAAAGGCGGGACTTTGGAAGAATTTCTGGAATACTGGGAAAAATACTCAGAAGACGAACTGGAGCTTCCAAAAGATAAAGAGGCTATAAAAATTCTTACCATTCACTTAGCTAAAGGTCTGGAGTTCAAACATGTTATCTTACCTCTTACTTGGGAAGAAAGAAATTACACCACAGATCTGGGGCTAATTTTTTACAATGGAAACATCTATAAAGGTAAAAAGAAAGACCTTTCTGAAGAAGCACAAATAGGTTGGTATTTAGAAAAAGCCAGAAATAAACTGGAGCTTTTTAACCTTCTTTATGTAGCCTTTACCAGGGCTATAAAGAACTTATATCTTATTATTCCAGATACTCAAGAGATAAAAAGTTACAAATTTGAAGGGCTAAAAATATTTAGTAAAATCTATTCCTTTCTTGAAAAGTGAAAATTTTTCTCTATAATCTCTTTCAGTTCTTTAAAGCTTTTTACATAATAATCTGCAGATAAAGAGGGATTTTTAAAAGCAACAAATTTTACATTCCAATGTTTACATAAAAGTTCATCTACTTGTGAGTCGCCAATATAAAGTGCCTCTTCAGGTTCAATTTTAAAATTTTTTTTAAAGTAATGTAAAATTTCTCCAAGTGCCTGAGGATTGCTTTTGGGAATTTTTTCAGCAGTCATTATAAAGTCAAAATATTTTTTAAGGTCAAAATATTCTAAAAGAGGATGGGTAGAATTGGTTCTATTAGTGCAGAGAGATATGTAAAAATAAGGTTTAGCCCACTCTAAAAACTCTCTCAACCCTTCTTCCATTACTAAATACTTAAAAAATAAAGAATAGGGAGTTTTTTGGTAAACTTCTTTGATTATTTCAAGCTTTTCTGGATGATTTCTGCAAAGATACTCAAGACACTCCCCTACAGAGTGAACATGAATGAACTCTATTTCTTCTTCTGTCATAGGAGCTCTTCCTACTTTTTCCAGCAGAAAGTTATAAAATTTTATATTGGCTAATTTTGAAGAAAAGAGAACTCCATCACAATCAAATACCAGAAGTCTCAAACATTCCATATCCTATTTTTTTCTTTCTAAAAGATAGTCTGTGATAAAAAACAGGAGATCTCTATAATGATTTTCTGGAAGTTTATATAAAGAATCCTTTGCAAGTTCTATAAATTTTTTTGCTTTTAATTTAGTTCTGGAAAAACCCTCATTTTTTTCAATAATACTTCTGGCTTCTTCAAAATCCTTATCAGTGGTTTGAGGGGTTTTAAGAAGATAAAGTAATCGTTCTTTTTCAGCTTCTGAAGCCCTTTCTAAGGCGTATATAACAGGAAGGGTTATTTTTCCTTCTTTAAAATCCTTTCCCAGGTCTTTTCCTGTTTCTGTGCTTAAATAGTCAAGTAAATCGTCCACAATTTGAAAAGCAAGTCCTAAGTATTTACCAAAATCTTTTAAAGTCTTTCTTTGATCATAATTAGCTCCTCCAAGAATAGCTCCAATCTCACAGCATGCAGAAATTAATACAGCTGTTTTTCTGAAAATAACCTCTTCATAATCTTTTTCAGAAAGATTTACATTATCCAGGTTAATGAGCTGCAATACTTCTCCCTCACTCATTAAAAGAGTAGTAGTGGTAATAACTTCCATTACTTCGGGATTTCTTAAAGAGCTGGCAATTTTCAGGGACTTGGCATAAAGATAATCTCCTACCAGAATGGTAGCTTGATTGCCCCATATATTTCTGGCAGCCTTTCTTCCTCTTCTGAACTCAGCAGAATCCACTACATCATCATGAAGTAAAGTTGCAGCATGCAAATATTCAAAAAGGATAGAAGTTTTATATACAGTTTCCAATATATTTTTATCAGCATTATCAAGGAAAAGTTTAGCAGAAAGCACAGCAAGAAGAGGTCTTATCCTTTTTCCTCCAGAGAAAATAATATACTCGCTAACCTGGTTAATAAATGGATGCTGAGTGTCTAAACAAGTTTTTAAATATTCTTCAATTTTTTGAAGCTCTTCTTTTATAGACAGAAGAAGTTCTTTTTTATCCATTAGAACTCTCCTGGGCTACAATTATAAAATAAAATCTGATTTTGAGAAGTAGTAAGGGGAAAATTTTTGAAAAAAGCAAAAAATTTGAGAAAAAAATTTAAAAACCCTCACAAATTAATAACAATTTTTTATAATTCCTTCTAAAAGCATTTAAACACTTTTGACTTTAAAGATTAATTCTTTAATAATTTAAGGAAAAATCAAGAAATGCAAATTTGAGAGAGGCAAAAACTAAGTAAAACAAAAAATATTTTAAAAGGAGGTTCCCTATGTCTGAGCTTTATTTTAAAAGACCGATGCCTCATGGTGGGCGTTTAGTAGAGCGTGTGGTTAAAGATAAGAAGGTAGCTAAAAAGATTGCGGATTTTTGTGAAAAAACAGGTGCTGTTTATGAGATTAAGCCTACACTTCATTACAAGAGAGGGGTTCCTGTAAGAAATGTGTATCGTGAAATCATGTCAGTTTGTTATGGATTTTTCAGTCCTGTAGAGGGTTCTATGACTTCTGAGGAGCTGGAGTCTGTATTAACCAAGAGAAAGCTTTTGAGTGGATGGATTTTTCCTTATCCAATTCTTTTTGACATTTCCAAGGAGGACTATGAGGAGCTTAAGAAGAAAGGAATTGGAGCAGGAGATAGGTTATTGCTTAAGTTGAAGGGTAAGCCTTTTGCTATTATTGACATTGAGGAGATTTATGAGATTGATCCTGCAGAGCTTGCAGACAGAACTTTTGGAACACCTGAGAACAATCCTGAGGTAGTTCGTGAAAAATTTGATGACAAACATCCTGGTTGGGTTATTTACAGAAGCCATCAGCCCATTATTTTAGCTGGTAAGTATACTATTATTAATGAGCCTGTATTTAAACCACCTTTTGATAGATTCTGGATTCCTCCAAGGAAGTGCAGAGAAATTTTTGATGAAAAAGGTTGGAGAACTGTTATTGCTCACCAGACCAGAAATGTTCCTCATGTAGGACATGAGATGCTTATGAAGTGTGCTGCTTATACTGGTGATGTAGAGCCTTGTAATGGAATTTTAGTAAATGCTATTATTGGAGTGAAAAGAAGAGGAGACTATCCTGACGAGGCTATTTTAGAAGCTCACGAGATGGTAAATAAGGCTGGATATATTAAACCTGACCGTCACTTGGTATCTTTTACTCTTTGGGATATGAGATATGGTAATCCTTTAGAGAGCTTGCTCCATGGAATTATAAGACAGAATATGGGTTGCACTCATCACATGTTTGGTCGTGACCATGCTGCAGTAGGTGAGTATTACGACAAGTTTGCTACTCAGATTTTGTGGTTAAAGGGTATTCCCAGTTATGGTTTTGACAAACCTCCTACAGAGATAGAGGGAGGTCTTCAGATTAGACCTCAGAACATGAGAGAGTTCTGGTATTGTCCACATTGTAAGGAGATGGCTTACAGTGAAAGTTGTGGACATGATAAGGAAAAACAGAAACTCAGTGGTAGTTTGATTAGAGGACTTGTTGCTGAGGGAGTCCAGCCTCCAGCAATTATTATGAGACCTGAAGTATTTAAAGTGATTGTAAAATGGTGGAAGAAGTTTAATTATCCATTTGTAAATGAAAAATATGTAGAGTATAAAGAGAAAGAATTAGAAGTTGATATACCTGATTTAGACTAAAAACTTTTATAAAATATAGGGGGTGACACAATGGGAGAGTATATTTTAGAAGTATTCTTAGATGAAAATAGATTGAGCAAGATAAAAGGGACACCAGTTGAGTCTCAGATTGAGGCTGTATTTGGTGGTGAGTTAAAGGTTTTAAGAGTAAAGATTGGAGAAGAATTAAAGGATGAGCTTTTGAAGGCTTTTGAGACAGCTCGTATAGATTCTCGTTCCTGTATTACAGATACTCCAGTAGCTTTTAAGAGAGCTCTTTTTGATGCAATTGCTGATAAGAAATCTCTTGGAGAGGAAGTGGTAAAGGCTGTGCTTGAGAAGATTGATGAGATTAAGGAGGCTGCTGCAAAAGAGGCTGAGTTTCTCCCTGCACCTGATATAGAGACAGAATAAGCAGTGAATATTAAGAGGGGGATTTGTATCCCCCTCATTTTTAACCTAAAAAATTAAAAATATTGTAAAAAAGTGAAAAAAATAAGAAAGAAAAGGGATAATGAGAAAAAATTGGCAATAATTACTAAAGATAGCAGTTGACAAAAAAGACAAGAAGTTTATAAAAATATAAGGTTTTAAAAATAGACGAAAATAAGAATAAAACCCAAAAAGGAGGTTGGCTATGCCAAGTTATGTAAACCCTGAAAAGTGTGACGGTTGCAAGGGCGGTGACAGAACTGTATGTATGTACATTTGTCCTAATGACCTTATGATTCTTGACCCTGATGCTATGAAGGCTTACAACCAGGAGCCTGATCAGTGCTGGGAGTGTTATAGCTGTGTAAAGAGTTGTCCTCAGGGTGCTATTTCTATCAGGCATTATGCTGATTTTGCTCCACTTCATGGAACTTGTCAGCCTATGCGTGGAACCACAGACATTATGTGGACCATTAAATTTAGGAATGGTGCTGTAGTAAGATTTAAGTTCCCCATTAGAACTACGCCTGAAGGTTCTGCAGATCCTACAGTTGGAAAACCTGAGCCAGATCCATCTTTAATTGGTAATAATCAGCTCTTTACTGAGGCTGCTGATGGTAAAGAGCCAGCCAAGCCTGAATCTGTATTAAATAAGAAGTTTGAAGTTGGTGCTCTTGGTAAAACTGCTACATATTAAAAATGAAAACAAAAAACTTTTAAAAGGAGGTGGCAACTATGCCTAAGATTTGGTCCTATAATGCTGGTTTGCCTTGTGCTGAGCCTGAGATTGTAGAAAAAGAAACTGACATTTTAATTGTTGGTGGTGGAATGGCTGCTTGTGGAGCAGCTGTAGAGGCTGTTCAGTGGGCTAAGCCTCATGGTTTAAGGATTTTACTTTGTGATAAGGCTGCTATGGAAAGATCTGGTGCAGTAGCTATGGGTCTTTCTGCTATTAACACTTA
>CAZQIW010000109.1:0-5548 GCA_964593845.1 uncultured Thermodesulfatator sp.
GCTTGAGGGAAAGCCAAGGGAGGAGGTGCTTGGTGCATTAAAGAAGCTTTTGGAACCCATTACAAAAAGCTCCATACCCTCCTCTCAAAAAGAAAAAGAGAGTGAAGAAAATGGAGAAGAAAAAAATGAAGAAGAAGAAAGTTTTATAAAAAAGGATTTTCAATTAGTGAAAAATTTTCTTGAGTTTAAAAATTTCAGAATTGAGCCAACCTTAATAATTGTTTTTTTCCCTGAAAAATTTGAAGTATCTGCATTTCTTAAACAACTTAAGGAAAGGTATCCAAAGGCAAGAATTATAGGATGTTCGTCAGAAAGTATTACAACTTCAGAATTACCTTTTGTATTTGATGAAGAAGCTGTAATTGTGGGGTTGAATTTAGACCCTAATCATTTTGATGTAGTAGAGATTAGTTTTGAGTTAGAGGAAGAAGATTTTAATCAAAAACTTTCTCAGCTTAAAAGTCGTTTTTCTAAATGTCAGTATATTTTGCTTCCCGCTCTATCTTTTAATTCGGTTTCAAATGATGAGAAAGGATTGAAGAGGCTTAATAAAATCATTAATGAACTTCCCTATGTTTTTGGAGGGTGGGCAGGTAGAAATTCTTTTGCTAAAGAACCTTTTTATATTTTTGATGGAAAGCTAAAAAACAATGGTGCTGTGGTGTTAGTGCTTGATGCTGAGAGATATTTTGTAAAACACTTTGTTTTTCATGGATGGTTACCAGTGGAAAGAGTTTTCCACATTACTAAAGCAAGTGGCACTGAGATTTTTGAAATAGATGAAGAGCCAGCCCTTGAGTTACTAAAAAAGTATGGAGGTAAGTATAGTAAAGAAGTAGGTAACGATCTTCCTATACCTATTTGGACACTTCTTATGATTGACAGAGAGAAGAATAATTATCTTCCCCTTATAGCAATAAAAGCAATAGATGAAGAGAAAAAAAGTATTAGAACTTTTCTTCCAGTAAAAAAAGAAAGATTTTTCTTTGCTATTCCTGATCCCTGGATGATTGAAAAATTAACAAAGAATTTTTCGCAGTATATAGAAAAAGAAATCATGCAAGAGAGAGGAGAGCTCTTATGTGCTTTTCTTTTTTCCTGTACAGGTCGTAAAGGTTTTTACAGAGAAACTATAATATTAGAATGTCGTGAACTTAGTTTTTTGGCTAAGTATGATTATGCAGGATTTTTTACCTGGGGAGAAATAGCTCCTCCCCCAGGGGATGAAAAATCTATATTTCATAACTTAACAATTACCTTTGTTACTTTGTTTGAAAGAAAAATTTAAGTAGGAGTTTAGCAATGAAGCATCTTATACAAGGAGTTTACCCAATTACAGAAGAAGAAAAAGAGTTATTAAAAAAGCTATACGAAAAAAATGAGGTAGAGTTAGAAAACCTTGCCAGAAAGGTAGCCCAAGAGTTGAGAAATAGATTTGTTTTTTTAAAAGAAAGATTTTCATCTCTTGAAGCTTTAAAAGAGCTTCTTTTTCATAATTTAAAAGCTCTATTTTTACAAGAAGAGAAATTTTTCTTTCTTTTGGGTATTAAACACTATTATGTGATCTCAAATGAAGAACGATTTAAGGTATTTATTGATGTGCTTTTGATTTTGGTTTATGAACTTAATACCTTTTTATCTCAAAAAATTTCTCCTGAAGAAGCTATTACTGTAGGTAAAGTGCTGACTAATTTTATAGCTCAATCAATAGAAAGTTTTGTGGTTTTAAGGTTTATTGAATATAAGAGATTACTTTTTGCTCATCGGTATTTATACGAATTTCTTTCAGCAGTGATTAAAGAACTTAACGAGGCGTTAAGATTTCAACAAATATTTCTTGCCAATGTTTCGCACGAGATTCGCACTCCTTTAAATGCCATTTTGGGTTATTTAAGACTTCTTGAGAATGACGAAGGACTTTCTGAGGAAAATAGGAAACTTGTAAGATATGCTATAGAAAGCAGTGATGTCCTTCTCAGGCTTATAAACGACATTCTTGATGCTTCTAAGTTACACGCTGGAGAAATGGAAATTCTTTCTCAGCCAGTAGATATTTTAGAAATAGTTTCCAGAGCTGTTCAGCTATTTAAACATCCAAGGAAATCAGTGCGGTTCCGCTGGAGTTTGGACTATTATCCTTATTATCTTCTTGGAGACAGAGAACGAATCAAACAGATTATTGTCAATCTGCTTTCCAATGCTTTTAAATTTACAAAGAAAGGTTTAGTAGAACTTACCATGAGAGTAACTGAAAAGGGTGAACAAGCAGAAGTTTTTATTACAGTTAAAGACACAGGAATTGGTATTCCTGAAGAGAAGAAAAAGCATATATTTCAGCCTTTTAAACAGGCAGAGATTTCAACATCTGGAACAGGTCTTGGACTTTACATTTCCAGGGAAATAGCTCGTAAAATGGGAGGAGACATCTGGTTTGAAAGTAAAGTAGGAGAAGGCACAACCTTTTATGTTCGTTTAGTGCTTCCACGAGGTGAAAGAATTCAAACTTACGACAGAATAAAAGGAAAAAATTTTGCCATTTACGCCACAGATTGTCCTTGTTTAAAAGTATTAAAAAAGTTTATTTTAGAAAATCAGGGAAGCTGTAAAATCTGCCATGGTATTTCATGTTTTAAAGAAGCAATAAAAACAGAACCTTTGGATTATGTAGTAGTATTTTTCTCCTCGATCAAAAGTGAGGAGGGTGCAGAGCTTCTTTCAGTGATTAAGGAAATAAAGGAAGGAATAAAAATTTTAGTGCACGATCTGTGGTGGAAGGAAGTGCCAGAAGATGTAAGAGAGGCATTTGATAGAAAGGCAGAAGTTCCTTTTAACTGGGAAGAGTTTGTGGACATAATAACCCAAGAAGAAGAAGAAGAAGAAGAAGTAAGAAAAGATTTGAGGGTGCTTGTGATAGATGATCTTAAGACAAACTGCGAAGTTGCCAAACTTACTATTGAAAAATTTTTTAAAGCCAAGGTGGATACTGCACTTAGTGCTCAAGAAGGGCTTGAGCTTGTGAAGAAAAACTTTTACGATGTGATTTTTCTGGACATTAAGATGCCAGAGATAGACGGATTTCAGGCAGTAAAAATGATGCGAGAGATGGGTGTGAAAAGTCCTATTATTGCTCTTAGTGCTGATGCCTTTAAAACCACTATAGAAAAAGCTTTAACCTCTGGTTTTGACGATTATCTTACCAAGCCTTTCACTAAGGAAGGGCTAAGGACTGTACTGGAAAAATACGCTGGAAATAAGGAGGAGAAGTAAATGCTTCCCGATGACAAAGCAGAATTTTTAAAAAAACGAATGAAAATTCTGCTTGTTGAAGATAGCAGATCCACCAGAAAATTAATAGCTGGACACCTCAAAGAAGCTGGTTACAGTGTGATAGAAGCAAGCGATGGAAAGGAAGCACTGGATATTTTCAAAAAGAAAAAAGATGAGATTGCTTTAGTGATTACTGATTGGATTATGCCAGAGATGGACGGTTATCAGTTGTGTCAGGAAATCCGCAAGGAGAAACTTGATCATTATGTTTATATTATTTTTCTTTCTGTAGTTGAAGATAAAGATAAAGTGGTAAGTTCTCTTGTTTCTGGTGCAGACGATTACCTTGTAAAGCCTTTCCATGCAAAAGAGCTTTTAGCCAGGGTTCAGGTTGGTTTTCGTATGGTGGCACTTGAAGCTGTATATAAAGAGGCTCTTTTAGACCGTGAGTTTGTTTTAGCTGCTATTAATCATGAGATAAGAAATCCTCTTAATGCTGCAATAGGTAATCTCATCCTTCTTAAAGATTCTAAATTGCAACAGGAGCAGGAAAAATATGTTGATGAAGCCCTTACTTCTATGAAATTTCTCCTGGAACTTTTAAATGACTTTCTTGACAGCATTAAACTTAAATCAGGAGAATATGAGATAATACAAACAGAATTAGACCTCAATTTACTGATAGAATACATAGTTAATCATTTTAAACCTTTAACTAAGGAAGGAGTGAAACTTATCTGCACTATTCCCAGGATACCTTATACTCTTATTGGGGATGAGAAGAGTCTTAAGAAGATCTTTTTCAATCTTGTGTCCAATGCTGTTAAGTTTACAGAAAAAGGATACATTGAAATAGGAGTTATTGAGTATAGAGATCTGGGAGATAGGGTAAAATTTTCTTTTTATGTGAAGGATACAGGAATAGGAATTCCTGAAGAGAAGCAGGATCAAATATTTAAACCTTTTTGCAAAATTCCAAATAAGTTTTCTGGAGAAGTTAGTGGCACAGGGCTTGGGCTTTTTATAGCCAAGAAACTTGCTAACCTTCTTGGAGGAGACATCTGGTTTGAAAGCAAGCCAGGAGAAGGTTCTGTATTTTTCTTTAGTGTTTCTTTGCAGAAAAGTAAGAAAAAGTCTGAAATTAAAAAAGAAGAGCTTTTAAAAGAACTTCAAAATTTCAGGATACTTGTAGCAGAGGATCTTCTTACCAATCGTTTGGTATTAAAATCACTGCTTGAGAAGTTTTTTGGTATTAAGAAGATAGACTTAGTTGAAACAGGTAAAGAGGCGGTGGAAAAGGCTGTAAAAAAGAATTACGACCTTATTTTTATGGATGTTCGTATGCCTCAGATGGATGGGCTTGAGGCAACAAGACTTCTTCGTGAGCAGGGAATAAAAACTCCTATTTATATCGTTACAGGAGATGTTTATAGAAATACAGTTGTAGAAGCTATAAAAGCTGGGGCAGATGGTTTTATTGGAAAACCTGTGGATAACGAAAAACTTGAAAAGGTTTTAAAAGAAGTGCTGGAAAAGAAGAGGCAGTTTAGTAATGGAGAAAAAAATCAGATACAAACAAAGTAGGATGTTAAAGGAGGAATAAAATGAGCGAAAAGCAGGTAATAAAACTTCTTTTAGTAGATGATCAGCCTTTTGTTGTTCAGCTTATGCAAAAACTTGCTGAAAAAGCAGCTATAGGAGTCCCTTCGGATTTTGAAGTAGAGATAATAGGAGAAACCTCGCCACTTAAGGCTATGAAAATTATTAAAGAAAAACAACCTCATATATTAATTACCGACATAGTGATGCCAGAACTGAATGGTTTTGAGCTTATTAAACATGTGCGATTATTTTACGATCCTCACAAAACCAAAATTATAGTGGTAACTGCTCTTGAAGATAAAGAATCCCGAATAAAAGCTTTTCTTAATGGTGCTAATGATTATGTTACCAAACCTATTGACGACTTAGAGTTTACTTTACGCTTAAAAAATATGCTCAAGCTGGTAAGTCTGGAACTTATTTTTCAAAATAGGGTTTTATTTCTTCAACAGGCATTGAAAGAAGCCACTTCTAAACTTTTACAAAAACTTGAAGAAGACTTATCAAATACATTAAGGAGGTTTAAAGATGAGGGGAATTAAGAGTTTAAGGGCATTTTTAGGGTTACAAATAATTTTAATTTTAATTTTTGGAGTAAGTTTAATAGCGGTGCAGAGTTATTTGGGCTCCAAAGTTTTAGAAACAACTTATAAAAAACAGCTAAAGAATCTGACCAGAG
>CAZQIW010000110.1:0-5017 GCA_964593845.1 uncultured Thermodesulfatator sp.
AAAATTAAGCCACAATGCCACTCCTCCTGCAAGAACTATTTCCTCACGCTTATGAGACTCAAGAGGAATTTCTGCCTGTTTTAAAATTTTTATTACATTTATATAATCCACTTCAAAAGGTATAGAAAATAGAATTATATCAAAATCTTTAAGAGGTCTTTTATTTTCTATGGATCTTAGTGGTTCTTTTTTTTCTGGAAGAAAGACTCTTTCACACACTATCTCATCATATTTATTAAGTTCTTTGTAAATATAAAGATAACCCAGATTAGACATTCCTATTCTGTAAAAATTTGGGAAAACAAGGGCTATAGCAATACGATTTCTCCATTTTTTTCTGATATAATTTTTTTCAAAAGTTAAATAGTCCATAAATAACCTCTTGCAGGATGTTAAATTGATTATAAAATAAATTCAAAAATTTATCAAAGAAGTAACCCAGATGAAAAAATTTCTTATAATTGCAGGTCCTTGTGTTCTGGAAGATCTTGAAGGAGCTCTTTATATAGCAAAATTTTTAAAAAATCTGGTTTCTAAATTTAATTTTGATTATATTTTTAAAGCTTCTTTTGATAAAGCAAATCGCACTTCGCTTTATTCTTATAGAGGTCCTGGATTAGAAAAAGGTCTTGCCTGGCTTAGTGAAATAAAAAACAAAGTGGGAGTTAAGATCACTACTGATGTTCATGAAACCTGGCAGGTAAAACCTGTTTCTGAGGTAGTGGATGTAATTCAGATTCCTGCTTTCCTTTGCAGACAAACAGATCTTGTGGTAGAAGCAGCTAAAACTGGGAAAATTGTTAATATTAAAAAAGGACAGTTTATGGCACCTTGGGATATGAAATATAGTGTCCAAAAAGCCAGAGCTTCTAATCCTCCTGAGGTATGGGTTACTGAAAGAGGATATACCTTTGGTTATAGAAATTTAGTAGTTGATTTTAGAAGTATTCCTGTAATGCAAAAGTTTGCAGACAGGGTAATTTTTGATGCTACCCATAGTGTGCAGCTTCCTGGAGGGGGAGAAGGAAAATCTGCAGGAGAAAGAGAATATGTTCCATATTTAATAAGAGCTGCTGTAGCTACAGGAGTAAATGGAATTTTTATGGAAGTGCATCCTGAACCAGATAAAGCCCTTTGTGATGGTCCAAATTCCTTGCCACTTAAAGAAGTAGAAAATGTTCTTTCTCAGATAAAAGATCTGAGAGAGGTTCTTGAAAAATATGGAATTCCCTCCTGAGGTTCTTAAAAAAGCTGAAAAAGTCAAAATATTACTTTTGGATGTGGATGGAATTTTAACAGATGGAAGGATAATTATAACAAGCTCAGGAGAGGAGATTAAACATTTTAATGTGATTGATGGAATGGGAATAAAACTATTACAAAAAGCCGGGGTTGAAGTAGGAATTATTTCAAGTAGATTTTCCCTGGTAACAGAACATAGAGCAAAAGAGCTGGGAATCACACTTCTTTATCAGGGGAAACTTGAAAAGTTAGCAGTTTATGAAAAAATCCTTAAAGAAAAAAGATTAAAAGATGAGGAAGTAGCTTATATGGGAGATGACTGGATAGATCTGCCTATTTTAAAAAGAGCAGGACTTGCTATAAGTGTGCCTAATGCCTGGTTTCCTGTAAATGACTATGTGGATTATATAACCAAACATCCTGGAGGATATGGAGCTGTTAGAGAAGTTTGCGATCTTATCCTAAAGGCTAAAGGAAAATGGGAAGAATTATTGCATTCTTACTTATCTTAATTCTGTGGAATTCACCGATTTTAGTAAGAGCTCAATCTTTTAAAGTTTTTGCTCAGGATTTAACCTATTCTTTCTATAAAAACGGAAAACTTTTCTGGAGTTTTAAAGCTTCATACTTTATTCAATACTCTGAACACTTTTTTAAAGCCCGGAATATTTATATAGAAAACATTCCTAAAACGCTAAAAATAAAAGGAAACATAGGAATTTACGATAAAACAAAAGAGGAATTTATTATTTCTGGAAATGTAAGCCTTATAACACCTAAGGTAGGAGAACTTTATACTGAGGAGCTAATTTTTTCTCCTGAGAAAAATTTAATAGTAACTGATAAAGAAGTGCTGGTAAAAAAGGAAGGGATGATTATAAAAGGAGAGGGAATGATTTATAATATAAATACTGGTAATTTAAAAATTAAGAAAAAAGCTAAAATAAAGTTTCAACTTTAAAAATTATGTCTTCTGTAGATAGAAGAAGAGAAAAAATTCTTATTGAGGCTTATGAAAAAGCAAAAGGGCATAGAAAAAGGGTTAAAGAAAGATTTTTAAAAGAAGGAGCAGAAAAATTTACAGATGAGGACCTTTTAGAGCTTCTTCTTATGTTAAATATTCCTTATAGAGATACCCGTAAACTTGCAAGAGAACTTTTAAATACTTATAAAACCTTGGATAAAGTGCTTGATGCTCCGATTGAGGAGCTTTGTAAGTTTAAAGGACTTAAAGAAAAATCAGTTCTGCCTTTAAAGGTAATAAGGGAAGTTGCCAGAAGATATTTAAAAGCTCGGGCTTTTCAAACAGAGTATTTAAGATCTCCTGAAGAGGTTTTTAATTATCTTAAATATGAGATGCAAAACTTAGAAAGAGAGGTTTTAAAAGTTATTTTTTTGGATAGTAAATCCAAAATCTTAGGTATTGAAACCCTTTTTGAAGGAACTCTTACTGAAAGTGCAGTTTATCCAAGAGAGATTTTTGCTAAAGCCTTTCAAAAACAGGCTGTTTCTATTATCTTAGTTCACAACCATCCTTCAGGAGATCCCTCTCCTTCACGACAAGATTTAAAACTTACTAAAACTATTATTCTTGCTGGTATTCTTCTTCAAGTAAAAGTATTAGATCACATTATTATTGGAAAAGAAGGGTATTTTAGTATGGCAGAAAAGGGAATTATGGAAAAACTTGAAAAGGAAATAAGAGAGGAGAGTTTATGAGGATTAAAATTGCCAAAAAAGCTGGATTTTGTATGGGAGTTAGGAGAGCAGTTAATCTGGTTTTAAAGGCTTTGAATGAAGAAAGCCCCCCTATTTATACCTATGGTCCTCTGATACACAATCCTCAAACTTTAAAACTTCTGGATACCTTAGGCGTAAAAATTATTAAAAATCCAGAAGAGGATGTGCCTTCTGGAGTATGTATTATAAGAGCTCATGGAGTTCCTCCTGAAGAAAAAGAAAAGCTTGCTAAAAAACATAAAATAATTGATGGAACCTGCCCAAGGGTTTTAAAAGTGCAGGCTCTTGCTAAAAGAGCTGCTTCGCAAGGAGATCAGGTGATTATTATAGGAGATAAAAATCATGCAGAAGTAAAGGGAATCTTAGGATATTGTGGGAATAAAGGCTATGTAGTGAGTTCCTTTGAAGATATAGAAAAATTACCTGAACTTAAAAGTTATGTAATTCTTTCTCAAACTACCCAGGATAAAAAGCTTTTTAAAGAACTTTCTGAAGCTATTGTTTCTAAATATCCTGGAGGAAAGATTATAAATACTATTTGTAATGCTACAGAAGTAAGACAAAATGAAGTAAGAGAGCTAAGTAGAGAAGCTTCTGCTATTGTGGTGATAGGAGGTAAATTTAGTGCAAATACTAACAGACTGGCAGAAATAGCAAGAAAAGAGGGTAAAAAAGTTTTTTTAATAGAAAGTGCTGAGGAGCTTCCTTGGGAGGAAATAAAAAATTGTGATTTAATAGGAATTACTGCAGGAGCCTCCACTCCCAACTGGCTTATAAATGAAGTTATGGATTTTATAAAATCTAAAGTATCTATCCTTTATCGGGTTTTAAAAGCTTTTTCTTTTTTATCTTTTCTTTTTGCCTTAAACTTTTTTCTTCTTTTTATAGGATTTTTAAACTTTATTCACCATCCCTGGAATATAAAAACTTTTTTCTTTTCTCTTTTTGTCTTTTCTTTTTTAATGCTGCGGTTCAATTTTTCAACCTGGCAGCTACAAAATAAACTTCGCTTTTTTTATTCAGTAAAGGCTTTATCTGTTAAAAAACATCAGAGATTAATAAAATTTTTAATTATTTTCTTTGCTGTTTTAGCTATAATAAGTGCAATAAAATTCAATCCAAAAATTTTAACTTTAGCAATAAGCTTTTTACTTCTGGATCAGATACTTTTGGAATCTCCTTTATCTTTTTTGTGGGAACCTTTATTTTTTTTAGCTCTTTCTTTTTATCTTTATTCTTTTTGGAGTTTCACTTTTGCACTTTTTTTTCTTCAAGCTATGCTTATTCTTCTCTTTTTAAGACTTTATTTAGAACTGGTTTATTTTCAAACAGATGGTTTTTTACCTAAATCTTTTCTTCTTCACCCTCTTTCTTATGAAGAAAAAAAGGTTTATAAACTTATGTTTGTAGTAATTACTATAGGACTTTTTTCTTTAATTCCACTAATTTTTTATAATCAGTGGTATATTGTTCTTTCTTTTATATGGATTTTAGCCTATGGACTTGTAGTGCTTTTAAAGAATAGACCTCTTGGACAGATAATTTACTTGGAAAGTCTCTCTTTACTATTACCCGCTTTCTTTTTTGTTTTAAGTCTTTTTTAACTAAATAAAGCCATGTTTGATGAAAAAGATTATTTTTTTATGAAAGAGGCATTAAAAGAAGCTGAGCTTGCCTTTAAGGAAGAAGAAGTGCCTGTAGGAGCAATTGTTGTTAATCCTGAGGGAAAAATAATAGGAAGGGGAAGGAATCAAATTATTCATTTAAATGATCCTACTGCTCATGCTGAAATACTTGCTATAAAAGAAGCTTGTAAAAATTTTGGAAATTATAGACTTATTGGTTGTAAAATGTATGTAACGCTTGAGCCTTGTCCAATGTGTGCCTATGCTATGGTTCTTGCAAGAATCAAAGAATTAATTTTTGCTACCAGAGATGAGAAAACAGGAGCTTGTGGAAGCGTTTATAATATAGTGCAGGATAAAAGGTTAAATCATCAGATTTTGATTAAAGAAGGTTTATTCAGGGAACAAGC
>CAZQIW010000111.1:0-5014 GCA_964593845.1 uncultured Thermodesulfatator sp.
TAAGTTTTGCCTTTTATATTAACTTTTATAGCGTCTTCTTTTCTGATATAGGTTTGACAATTTTCATCAAATACAAGGTCTGTAACCAGGGGGTTTTTGTTTTTTTGCGAAATTTTACCCTTTCTTTTGAAAAGGTACCAATATAAAAAACCTAAAATTCCTAACCAGAATAAAAGTTTCATAGCCTTTAATTTACTTCAGATTTTAAAATTTTTAAATTCTCTTGTTTAAATTTTTCTTCATTTTCCTTATAAATTTCCTTTACACTTTTCTTTAATACAGGATGAATCCACTCTGGAATAAGCTCCAGAGCTGGAATAATTACAAAACCCCTTTGATGAGCCCGAGGATGAGGGATTGTCAGAGCTGATCCTTCTATAATTTCATTTTCATAAAAGATGATGTCTATATCTATTATACGATCCTCATATTCCTTAGTTTTTTTAGGTTTTCTTCCTATAAGAAACTCTATTTTTTTTATCTCAAAAAGTAAAGCCCAGGGCGATAAATAGGTTTTACCAACAAGAAGAAGGTTAAAAAATAAATTAGAACTATCAAAACCCCAGGGGGAGGTTAAATACAAAGAGGAAATTTTTTCTATTTTAAATAAATTCTTTTCATGTAAAAAGTCTATAGCCTTTTTTAAATTTTCTTCTTTATTACCTAAATTTGTGCCTAAGCTCAGGACAACCCTTTTTAAAATTTCAGGGTAGCAAGTCTTTTGGCAGCCTCCTTTAATCTTTCCTCCCCTACAGTTAAAGCTATTCTAAAATATCCCTCTCCAGAATCTCCAAACCCTATTCCAGGTGTTACCACTATACCACATTCCTGAAGAACCTTTTTACAAAATTCCTGAGAAGGCATATTATTAGGAGTCTTTACCCAGAGATAAAAGGTGGCAGAAGGTTTTCTGAATTCATAACCCAGTTTTTGAAGTTCTTCAGCCAGTAAATCTCTCCTTGCCTTAAAAATTTTTGTTAAAGGCGGAACCAGTTTTTCTAAATTATTTAAGGCATAAGCACCTGCTTCCTGAATAGCTGTAAAAACTCCAGAATCTATATTGCTTTTTACCTTTGCCAGAGCTGAAATTAAAAAGCTATTTCCTACTGCAAATCCTATTCTCCATCCAGTCATACAAAAGGTTTTGGAAAGGCTGTGAAATTCTATAGCTACATCTTTTGCACCTTCTACTTCAAAAATGCTTATAGGAGGCTCTTCATAATACATCTCAACATAGGCTGCATCATGAGCTACTATCAAATCGTATTTTTTGGCAAATTCTATCACCTCTTTAAAATATTCTTTTGTAGCTGTGGCTCCTGTAGGATTATTGGGATAGTTTAACCATATTATTTTAGCTCTTTTTAAAATGTCTTCAGGAATTTTTGTTAAATCTGGCAAGAAGTTGTTCTCCCAGGTAAGAGGCATGTAATAAGGTTCACCATCTGTTAAGATGGCTCCTAAGTGATAAACTGGATAAGCTGGCTCTGGACATAAAACCACATCTCCAGAATTAATAAAAGCTACAGGAAAATGAGCTATAGCTTCCTTAGAGCCTATCAAACTTAAAACCTCTGTTTCTGGATCAAAGGTTACTCCAAATCTTCTTTTCATGTAATCAGCACAAGCTTTGCGGAAAAATAAACTTCCTGCATTAGAGGGATACTTATGATAAGCAGGATTTTCCAAAGCTTTTTTAGCTACTTCTACAATCTCCTTAGGAGTAGGTAAATCTGGATCTCCTACTCCAAGATCTATGACATCAACCCCTTCTTTAAGTTTTTCATTCTTTAAACGATCAAGCTCCACAAATAAATAAGGAGGAATTTTCTGCAATCTTTTTGACAATTCCATACCCACTCTCCTCCTTTTATCTTTCTCTTTTCCCCTCTATAAATTCTAAAACCATTTGTTTAGCTATATAATCTGGAAATTGTTTTGGAGGGTGTTTCATAGTATAAGCAGAGATGGAAATAAGAGGTCCTCCAATGCCTCTGTCTTTAGCAAGTTTGGCACATCTAATAGCATCTATAGCAGAACCTGCTGAATTTGGGGAATCTTCTACCTCAAGTTTTACTTCTACAGACATAGGCACTCCGCCAAAATGCTCTCCTTCAAGTCTAATGTAAGCAATTTTTTTATCCTTTAACCAGGGAACCCAATCTGAAGGTCCAATATGAATATTTTCCCAGCCTATTTCATAGGGAAGTAAACTTGTAACTGCCTCTGTTTTAGAAACCTTTTTTGTTTTTAAGCGTTCTCTTTCAAGCATATTTAAAAAGTCAGTATTTCCACCAAAGTTTAACTGATAGCTTCTTTTTAAAGGGATACCTCTATCTATAAAAAGCTGCACCAATGTTCTGTGTAAAATTGTAGCTCCTAATTGAGACTTTATATCGTCTCCTACAGCAGGAATACCTTCTTTTTCAAATTTTTCTCCCCAGGAAGGATCAGAAACAATAAAAGTTGGCATAGCATTTACAAAGGCAACTCCTGCCTTTAAACAGGCTTCTGCATAAAATCTTGCTGCATTCTCTGAACCTACAGGAACATAATTAATTAAAACATCTGCCTGAACTTCTTTTAATACAGAAACCACATCCTCCAGTTCATCCTCTTTTTCAGAAGAAATTACAAAGGTTTTTTCCTCAGGATACTTATCCATGTGGGTTGCCACTCCATCAAGCACCTTTCCTTTTCTAACCTTTACTCCAAGCTTAGGAACATCTCTGTAAAACACCGTTGTGCAATTGGGAAGGCTGAATATAGCCTCACTCACATCTTTTCCTACTTTTCTTTCATCTACATCCCAGGCAGCCACAATTTCTATATCAAAGGGTTTATAACCACCTATATCAGGAACCATAATACCCTGAATATTATTAATTCCTTTTTCTTTATAATAAAAAATTCCCTGAATTAAAGAACTTGCACAATTTCCTACTCCAACAATAGCTAAACGCACTTTTTTAGACATCTTATCCTCCTCTTCTGGTATTCTTTTTAGAATAACATAATTCTTTATATTATCAATTCTTTTTAAAAAATATATAAACATTATACGATGATGTATAGTAAATTGTGTACATGAAGAATAAGGGATTGCATTCACAAGCAACAGAATTTCCTGGAGCTTCTGCTTTTGCCAAAATACGAATAATTTTATCAATTGTAAAGCTGTTTTTTTTATAACTTTTCTTCTTTAATTTTCAATTTTAACTCTAACATTTAATCTGTCCAAAATTTGAGGAGCCGTCCAAAATATTACAATAGGGAAAGGCTATATCAGGCATTGGGATATAAGACGTCAGATGAGGTTTATTATGGAAGGAGGATTGAGGGTTTCACAAAAATATGTTAAATGTAGTTGAAAAATGGGGGGACACCTTAACAAAAGTTTTGTTAAATAAGTTACTTAGGTATGTAAAAACTTTCTGGAAGTTTTTCTATTTTTAGTATTTTATCTTTATAAACAATTTTACGAAATGAGATAACTTTATATCCATCTATAATTCTACCTTTTATTTTTTTAATTTTTTCCGTTTCAAGTATTACTTTATATTTTAGCGGTTTTTTTCCCCATATTTTTATATATAAACACCCATTTTTAGCAGTAGCTTCTATTAATATATCAAATCCGAGAGTATTTTTAAATTTAAAATCCTTATACTTCCAAACCACAGCTGCATCAAATCCAAGTGGAACATAAGATAATAAAGGAAACCATATAGAATGATTATGCCTCTCTACTACTTTTAAATTTGCAAGAAGTATAGCGTTGTATAAGGTTGAAGAAACCTGACAAATTCCTCCCCCAATATCTTTAACCAGTTTTCCTTTAATTATAACATCAGCTTTTTTAAATCCAGCTTTTGCATCTCGTGGTCCAACAATTTTATTAAACGAAAATATCTGATTGTTTTTTAAAATAATCCCATCTATTTTACTTGTTGCAAGTTTTATATTCCAACTTTTTCCCTTATTATTTTCATCATACAAAGTTTTATATTCAGATAAAAGATAAATAAAACCCAATTTTTTTCTTATTTCTTCAAAAGTTAAAACTTTCTTTGAAAATATAATAGGAACTTCTGTTTCAACCCTTTTTGATATTAAAATTTTGTTTTTTATCTGAGAAAAAAGCTTTTTTACATCTACTCTTAAACTTTTTACTTCTCTAAAAACTTTAAAATATCCATTCACTTTTCTTACTTCAGCATTTTTATCAACCCCCCATTTTTTATTTTTGAATATATTATTTAGCCTATGTTTTAAAAAAACTTCCCAATTAGGATGTGAAATGTCTATTTGTAGTTTAATCACTTCTCCCAACGATTTGATTATGACTTCTCTTATTTTTTCTTCTTTTCTTAATTTCTTAAAAGCTAAACAATCCAAAATTGTTGTAAACAAAAAAACGAAAATTATTCCCAATGTGAAGTAAACTAAAAAATTTTTTCTAAATCTCAACTTGTTATTTAATCCTTTTATCAAAATAAACTATCCCCCCAGCTTTCAACTTCGTTCAACATTTTTAAGTTCTCCAAGTCTTTTTAACTAAAATGTTATCCCTAAATCTTTTAAATACACTCTAAACTTCTTACTCGTAAACTGCATCTTTTTATTTTTATCTATAAAGCTAAATCTGCGAAAAAGTATCTTTACCTTTATAATTTCAAAAATTCTGAATTCGCATACTGTAAGTTTAATCCTGTTTCAAAAACTGCTTTATCTCCTCAATACTTGTGGCTACCTCTATCGCCTCTTTTATCGCCTTCAACAACTCCACCTCTTTTACCTTCTCAATCTCAGGCAATAACTTAAGTCCCTCTACCCCAAACTTAAGCTTAAGCCCAAGCTCTATTGCCTCCCTCAATCCCTCCTGAATCCCTTCCTGGAGCCCCTCTTTAAAACCTTCCTCTTTCCCTTTTAAAAGCCCTTTATTATATCCTTCCTCAAATCCCTCCTGTTTTATTATCTCATAAGCTGCAGACTCAATCATTATATCCCTCCT
>CAZQIW010000112.1:0-4997 GCA_964593845.1 uncultured Thermodesulfatator sp.
TGGTTTTACCATGGTCAATATGCCCAATAGTCCCTACATTTAAATGCGGCTTCTTTCTCTCAAACTTCTGCTTAGCCATCTCTCTCCTCCTATCTTAAAAATTTTTAACTTCCCTTAGCTTTCTTAATAATCTGTTCTGCCAACTGGGCAGGAACCTTTTCATAATGAGAAAATTGCATTATAAAAGTTCCTCTACCCTGGGTTAAAGATCTTAAAGTAGTAGCATAACCAAACATCTCTCCAAGTGGAACATAAGCATTAATTACCCTTGCATTTCCTCTTATATCCATATTCTCCACTCTTCCTCTACGAGAAGAAATATCTCCAAGAACATCTCCAAGATACTCTTCAGGCACTACAACCTCAACTTTCATAATAGGTTCCAATAAGACTGGATTGGCTCTCTTACAAGCATCTTTAAAAGCAAGAGAACCTGCAATGGCGAAGGCAAGGTCAGAAGAGTCAACTTCATGATAACTTCCATCAACAAGCCTTACTCTCACATCTATCACTGGATAACCAGCAAGCACTCCCTCATTCATAGCTTCCCTAATTCCTTTTTCCACAGAAGGAATAAATTCCTTGGGTATTACACCACCTACAATTTCAGAAATAAATTCAAAACCTTTTCCAGGATTAGGCTCTACAATAATTTTTACATGTCCGTATTGTCCTCTACCTCCTGTCTGCCTGATATATTTTCCTTCTGCTTCAGCAGTAGCAGTAATAGTCTCTTTATATGCTACTTCTGGTTTTCCTACATTAACCCCTACTTTAAATTCCCTTACTAATCTATCTACAATTATTTCTAAATGAAGTTCTCCCATTCCCCAAATAAGAGTTTGACCTGTTTCATGGTTTATAGTTACTCTGAAAGAAGGATCTTCTATAGCTATTTTCTGAAGAGCTATAGAAAGTTTTTCCTGGTCTGCCTTGGTTTTAGGCTCTACAGCAACAGAGATAACTGGCTCTGGTATTTCAAGTTTCTCAAGTTCTATAGGATTATTCTCGTCGCAAAGAGTGTCTCCTGTGGTAGTAACCCTGAGTCCTATAGCTGCTACAATATCTCCAGCAAAGGCTCCAGTAATTTCTTCCCTCTGATTAGCATGCATTCTAACTAAACGACCAATTCTTTCCTTTTTTCTCTTAGTAGAATTATAAACAGACATTCCACTTTCTAATCTTCCAGAATAAATTCTAAGGAATGTTAAAGTTCCAATATAAGGATCTGTCATTATTTTAAATGCCAATGCTGATAAAGGAGCATCAGGATCAGTGGGTCTTTCCTCTACCTCTCCAGTATTAGGATTAATACCCTTTATAGCTGGAATATCTAATGGAGAAGGTAAGTAATCTATAATAGCATCAAGTAAGGGTTGAATTCCTTTATTTTTAAAGGCAGCTCCACACAATACAGGAACCGCTTTGAAAGTTACCGTAGCCTCTCTTACTGCTTTTCTTATCTCATCCGGAGTAATTTCTTCCCCTTCCAGATACTTTTCCATTATTTCATCATTAATATCTGCAAGAGTTTCAAGCATTTTTATTCTATATTCTTCTGCTTTGTCTTTTAAATCCGCAGGAATTTCTTCATAATGATATTTAGCTCCTAAGGTTTCCTCTTCCCACACTATAGCCTTCATTTCAATAAGATCCACAACTCCTACAAAGGTATCCTCAGCTCCTATAGGAATCTGAAGAGGAAGAGGATTAGCGCCCAGTTTTTGTTTCATTTGCTCTATAACACCCTCAAAATTAGCACCAAGTCTATCCATCTTATTGATAAATGCAATCCTTGGCACTTTATATTTGTTAGCCTGCCTCCATACTGTTTCAGACTGAGGCTCCACTCCTCCAACCGCACAGAAAATTACCACTGCACCATCTAAAACTCTTAAACTTCTTTCAACTTCTATAGTAAAGTCCACATGTCCAGGAGTATCAATAATATTTATTCTATGCCCTCTCCAAAAAGTTGTTGTGCAAGCTGAAGTAATAGTAATACCTCTTTCCTGCTCCTGAGGAAGAAAGTCCATAGTAGCAGTTCCTTCATGAACCTCACCAATCTTATAAGTTTTTCCAGTATAATAAAGAACTCTCTCTGTAGTTGTAGTTTTACCTGCATCAATATGAGCAACAAATCCTATATTTCTGGTTGTTTTCAAAATTTTCAGTTCTTCTGGTGTCATATCCCCTCACCCTTCCTTTAATAAAATTTTTCCAAAAAAACTTTTATATTAAAAACCAACCCTTTTTCAAAAAGGGAACTTACCAGCGATAATGAGCAAAAACCCTGTTAGATTCAGCCATACGATGAGTATCGTCTCTTTTCTTTATAGCAGCTCCTCTTTCATTATAGGCATCCCACAACTCATTCGCTAATCTTTCCACCATAGTTCTTTCACTACGAGCACGAGCAGCAGCAATAATCCACTTTATAGCTAAGGATACCTGTCTCTCAGGTCTCACCTCTACAGGAACCTGATAATTTGCTCCTCCTACTCTACGAGTGCGAGTCTCAAGAAGAGGTTTAACATTCTCTACAGCCTTTTCAAAAATCTTTAAAGGATCTTCTCCTCCAGATTTTTCTTTTAATCTTTCTAAAGCTTCATAAAAAATCTTACGGGCTACATTCTTTTTTCCATCTCTCATAAGATTATTAATAAATTTAGCTACTAACACACTACCATACTTAGGATCTGGAGGTATCTCTCTTTTAGGTACTGGTCCTTTACGCGGCATACAAATCTCCCTCTCTTATACTTTATTTGGGTTTTGGAGTTCCATACTTAGAACGAGACTTCCTTCTATTCTGCACACCTGCAGCATCCAAAGCCCCTCTAATTATCTTATACCTCACACCAGGCAAGTCCCTTACACGTCCACCTCTTACTAAAACCACTGAGTGCTCCTGAAGATTATGCCCAATCCCTGGAATATAAGCAGTAACCTCAATCCCATTAGTAAGACGAACTCTTGCTACCTTTCTTAAAGCAGAATTTGGTTTTTTAGGAGTAACAGTATAAACTCTAACACATACCCCTCTTTTCTGAGGGCATCCCTGCAAAGCAGGAGCTTTGGACTTCTTTACTTTTTTTCCTCTTCCTAATCTTACTAACTGGTTAATAGTAGGCATATCCTCCCTCTTTCCTTTCTAAAATTAGACAAAATTTAACAAGCCCTTTATATACTACTTTTTTCTTATCTTGTCAAGAGGGTTATTTTAGTAATAAAAATTTTTTAAAAAACTTTTTTATAAAAAACTAAGAAAAGCAATCAATTTTGGTGGAAACTAATTATACCATTTTTTTTCATTTTGTTAAGCTTTTTTTGTTTATTTTTAGTTTGAAAATTTTTAAAATATGTAATCTTATTATAATATGATTCCCTTAGCAGAAAAACTTAAGCCTAAAACTCTGGAAGAATTTGTTGGACAAGAACATTTAGTAGGTCCACAGGGACCATTAAGATATTTAATTAAAAATAACAAACCCTTTTCCTTTATTCTCTGGGGACCTCCTGGAACAGGTAAAACCTCCTTAGCTTATTTAATAGGTAAAGCTCTTAATGCCAATTTTTTCCCTCTTAGTGCTGTGGATGCATCCTTAAAAGATCTAAAAGAAATTATTAATAAAGCCATAAAGTTTAAAAATCTTAACCGCCCAACCATCGTTTTTATTGATGAAATCCATAGGTTTAATAAAAATCAGCAGGCTTTTTTATTACCTTTTATAGAAAAAGGGGAGATTTATTTAATAGGAGCAACTACAGAAAATCCTTCATTTGAAATTATTTCTCCCTTACTCTCCAGAGTAAAAGTTTTTATCCTTAATCCACTCTCTAAGGAAGAAATTCTTTTTATTCTTAAAAGGGCTTTAACAGATAAACACCGAGGTCTGGGAAATTTAGAGATAAAAATAGAAGATGAGGTTTTAGAAAAAATTGCAGAGGCTTCTTCTGGAGATGCTCGCTCTGCTCTGAATACTTTAGAACTTCTGGTAGAAATAGCTCTTGCTAAGGGAAAAAATCATATAACATCAGAGGATCTTTCATCTACCTTACTTTTTAAACCTTTAAAATATGACAAGAGTGGAGAGGAACATTACAATCTCATTTCAGCTTTTCATAAAAGCATGAGGGGAAGTGATCCTGATGCCACTATTTACTGGATGGCAAGAATGCTTGCTGCTGGAGAAGATCCTCTCTATATTGCAAGGAGAATTATTATCTGTGCTGCAGAAGATGTGGGGCTTGCTGATCCTATGGCTTTAGTAATTGCAGTGGCAGCTAAAGAAGCTTTTGAAACCCTTGGGCAACCAGAAGGGGAACTGGCTTTAGCAGAAGCTGCTATTTATGTAGCCTGTGCTCCAAAAAGTAATTCAGCTTATAAAGCTTTAAAACAGGCTTATGAAGAAATAGAAAAAAGTAAAAACCTTCCTGTGCCGCTACATTTGAGGAATCCCGTAACCAAACTTATGGAAGAGATGGGTTATGGTAAGGATTACAAATATGCTCATAATTATGAAAAAGGATTTGTGTTGCAAAATTATTTGCCTGAAGAAATAAAAAATCGTATTTTTTATAACCCTACAGATAGAGGGATTGAGAAAAAAATAAAAGAACGATTAAAAAATCTGTGGAAAGGATTTAAAAACTATAAGGATTAAGGCTTTTTTAAGATATACCAAATTTTATCTTTATAAGGATCCAAAATAACTTTCTCAGGAGTTAAATTTAAAATTGGTTCTAAAGAGATAATGTGATAACCTTTTTTTAAATATTTTTTCACCTCCTGATAAGATTTTAAAACTTCTATGGGTTTATTATAGTAATAAACCATTAGAGGATGTTGATTTTGCCAAAAAGCAAGTTTTTTTGTCTGATAAGATCTCATAGTAGCTCTAATAACCTGCACTTTATAGGAAATTTTTTCTAACTTGTAAATGTGAATAACAAAATATGTTGCCAGATTTATTAAAAAGCATAAGGTTGCCACC
>CAZQIW010000113.1:0-4878 GCA_964593845.1 uncultured Thermodesulfatator sp.
GGGATCAAATGCGTATCTCCTGATTCTTTATCACAATAACCTGTGTGCTCTTAAGAAAAATTTGTAAACTTTTTTTAACTTTTCCTGACATAATAATGTCAGGAAAGCAGATTAAAATAAAAAAAAGATTTTGAAAAAAGTGATTTGAAAAAATTTTCTCAAATTTAGCCGCCAAATGAGAGGTAAATACGTAATTAATCTTAAGCTTAAGCAATTTTTAAAACAGAGGGGAAAGCTATGGTTGAAGAGAAGACACTTAAAGAAAAGTTATTACAGACGAAAGAAAGGCTTTATTCTCCTTATTTTGTAGCTTCTAACCTTTTAATAGAAATTCCTCTTACATTGTAATCTATCATCAATTGTGCTAATTTTAAAAGTGTTGAATTTTCCTAAGGTAGCGTTAAATTTGGGAAGGTATGTTAAATTTTCAAACATTTGAGAAATTTTTAAAAAATAATAACTTAAAAACCCTTAATATTTCTGGAATTAACATTTCTTTTTTAGCTTATTTTCTATCTCAATTTTCCTCACTTAAAAATACTTTCTTTTTTATTATTTTTCCCGATGAAAACAAAGCCAAGGACTTTGTTTCAGCTATAAAGCTTTTTGTCTCAGAAAAAGTTGCCTTTTATCCTGCACTTGATCTTCCTCCTTTTTCTGAAACCTATACCTTGTCCTTAGAAGAAATGGAAAAGATAAAAATTTTATGGGAACTTCCAGAAATCAAGTTTTTAGCAGGAAGTATAAATAGCTTTTTAAGAAAAACTTTTCCCAGGGAGGTTTTAAAAAAAGCTTATTTATATCTTATACCAGGAGAAAAAATAGAAAGAGAAAGGTTTTTAGAAAAACTTATTAATTTAGGGTATGAAAGGGTAGGGGTTGTAAAAGAAAAGGGTTGTTTTACTGTTAAAGGTGGAGTTATAGATATATGGTCTCCTAATTACAATTATCCTGTAAGAATAGATTTTTTTGGCGATGAGATAATTAGTTTAAAATTTTTTAATCCAGATACCCAAAAAAGTTTTTCTTCCATAGAGGAAGTCAGTATTATTCCTTCTAAAGAGCTCTTTTTTCCTGAAGAAACGCAAGATATTTATAAACGCCTTTTTAAGCTCAAAAGTTTAGTCCCTGAAGAACGCTTCGCTGGGATTTTACAGCAGATTGAAAATAAATCCATTGTGGAAAATTCTGATTTTCTCTTACCTCTATTTTATGAAAAATTGTGCTCTATTTTTGAAAATCTTCCTCAAAAAAATGTAATCTTACTCCTTTATGAACCAGAATTAATTGAAAAAAATCTGGAAAAATTTTGGGATAAGATCTATGTAAACGCTCTTAAAGCTAAAGAGAAAAAGAAACTTCTTTTTGATGAGGAAGAAATTTATCTTTCCCCTAAGGATTTTAAAGAAATTATTACTCCTTTTAAAAAGATCTTTTTAAGAGAAATCCCCTTTGTAAATGAGTCATCGGATGAGCATTTAGTTTTTTCTATTAGCAAAAAATTTTTAGACACGCCTCCAGGCACTAATAAAATTGAAAATGCCTTTCAGCTGCTGAAAAAATCTCTCTTAGAGGGAGAAAAAGTAATTTTAGCTGTATCTGATAAAAAAACAGAAAAGGCTATAGTTGAAGGGCTTCAATTTAGAGGGATAGAAGATTTAAAAAATTTAGAATTTAGAGAAGGAATTTTAAAAGAAGGATTTTATTATCCAGATCTTTCTTTATGGGTTACCTCAGAGTTTGAGCTTTTTGGAAAAATCTCCTTTAAAAAAGAAGCTTCTAAGGAGGCTGTTAAAAGAGCAAAAACTCATTTTAGAAAATTTGAAGACCTCAAGCCAGGAGATTTTGTGGTTCATAAGTTGCATGGAATAGGTAAATATTTAGGACTGGTAGTTTTAGAAATAGGGGGAGTAGAAGGAGAATTTTTGCAGATAGAATATGAAGGAGGAGATAAATTATACTTACCTGTAGCTCGTTTAGATGAACTTTATCCTTATGTAGGGGTTACAGATAAAGAGCCTAAACTTGATAAACTTGGAAAACAGACTTTTCTTAACAGAAAAAAGAAAATAGAAAAAGAATTAAAAGAGGTTGTTCAGGAATTACTTTCTCTTTATGCAGAAAGAAAGGCTATGAAAAGTTATGCCCTTTCTTTTCCTGCATTAGCTTATGAGGAATTCTCTGCAACTTTCCCTTACGAAGAAACACCTGATCAAAAAATAGCTATAGAGGAGATTATAAATGACCTCTGCAGCGATAAACCTATGGAGAGACTTCTGGTAGGGGATGTAGGGTTTGGAAAAACAGAAGTTGCTTTACGAGCCATATTTTTAGTAGCCTACTCAGGAAAACAAGTGGCTTTTCTTGTCCCCACTACTATCCTTGCAGAACAGCATTACAGAAATTTAAAGGAAAGGCTGGAGCTTTTTGGAATAAAAGTTGGAATTCTTTCAAGACTGCGTTCAGAGCGAGAACAAAAGGAGACCCTTAAAAAACTTGCCGAAGGAGAAATAAAGGTAGTCATTGGAACCCATCGTTTGCTTTCTCCTGATGTTCAGTTTAAAGACTTAGGCTTACTGGTAATAGATGAAGAACATAAGTTTGGAGTAAAACAAAAGGAAAAAATAAAGCAACTTAAAAAAAATGTTAAAGTGCTCACTTTATCTGCAACTCCTATTCCCAGAAGTTTACAGCTCAGTTTATTAGGAATCTTTGATTTATCTGTAATTGAAACTCCTCCACCTGGAAGAAAACCTGTAAAAACAATTCTTGCTAAGTTTGAGCCTGGAATTATTAAACATGCTATAGAAACAGAATTGGAAAGAGGAGGACAAGTATTTTTTGTTAATCCAAGAATTCAGGGCTTGAGCTCTCTTGCTCGTTATATTAAAAAGCTTGTGCCTCATGCTAAGGTAGAAATTATTCACGGACAGATGCCATCAGATCTTATAGAAAGAAATCTTTACAAATTTTTAAATAAAAAGGTAGATGTTTTAGTATGCACACCTATTATAGGAAGTGGAATAGACATACCTTCTGTTAATACCATTATAATAAACAGAGCCGATATGTTTGGTCTGGCGGATATTTATCAGTTAAGAGGTAGGGTAGGGAGATCCGAGGAATTAGCTTATGCCTATCTTCTGGTTCCTTCGTTAAAAGCCATCTCAGAAGAGGCTCAAAAAAGGTTTAAAGCCCTTCTTAATTTTACAGATCTGGGTTCTGGTTTTAAACTTGCTTTAAGTGATTTAAAAATTAGAGGAGCAGGAGAACTTTTAGGTATCAGGCAATCAGGTCATATCAATACTGTAGGTTATGAGCTTTATTTAGAACTTTTAGAAAATACAATAAAGGCTTTAAAAGGCGAAGAAATAGAAGAATGGGAGCCTGAAGTAAATATTAAAGTCCCTGCTTATATACCACAAAGCTATATTCCAGAGGCAGAAGAACGTTTGAGTTTATATCGGGAACTTGTGCTTATAAAAACTAAAGAAGAAGTTGTAGAGTTTCGGGAATTTGTCAGGGATAAGTATGGAGAAATACCTGAACCTGTAGAAAATCTTATTAACATTTATCTTTTAAAAATCTATATGAAAAAGCTAAAACTTCCTCTTATAGAAACTAAAGGAAAGGATCTTGTTTTTATAGTTAAAAATCAGGATTTGCTCCTTAAGTTTAGAAAAATTCAAAAGCTAAAAAATCGCTTTTATGTAAAAAGAGAGAAAAACTTGACCAGAATAATATTTAAATTACAAGAAAATCCTCTTTCCACGGCTTTAAGTATTTGTGAAGAGCTAACAAAGTAAGAAGTTTTAGCTTATAAGTTTTTCAAGTTTAGTATATTTTAAGTGTAAAAGAGTAGGACCCTTTCTTTCAAAAAAGACCCTAACTTTTTCAGGACTTACAATCTCCAAAATTTCACCCACTCCAAAATGAGGATGCTTTACCATATCCCCCACCTTAAAATCTCCTGCACCATTCCCTTTTACACACACTTCTTTATCTTTAATTTCAACTCTTCTTTTCATTTTCTCCTCTTCTTTATACACTTTTATCAGATGAGGAGGTATTTCTTTTACAAAACGGGAAACTTTGGACAGAGTTTTACCTTCTCCTGGGATATATACTGTCATAGGAGCAATTAAATACAATTGTTCTCTTGCTCTGGTAACCGCTACATAAAATAAGCGTCTTTCTTCTTCCAGCTCCTCTTCATTTTGTAAGCTATAAAGCGAAGGGAATCTTCCATCAATAAGTGAAAGGATAAATACTGTATGCCACTCAAGACCCTTGGCAGAGTGGATGGTAGATAATATCAGAAAATCTTCATCTTTTAAAGGCTTTTCATTTCCAGTTACTTCTAAAGGCTCAAGTATTAAATCAGCTAAAAACTCTTCCAAAGTCTTATACTTTTCTGAAAGGGCTATGAGTCCTTCTATATCTTTACTTCTTTTAAAATAGTCCTCATAATAAATTCTTTCAAAAATTGGTTCATAAAAATTCCAGATTTTTATAAGAATCTCCGAGGGTAATTCTTTGGAATCCTTTATGTCTTTTAAAAGATTAATGAAGGCTTTAAATTCAGGAAAAGGAAATTGAATAAAAAGTCGCTCTAAAGAGAAAAAGAGGTTAAAACTTTCTTGTTTTAAGGTATTAATTATTTTTTCTGCTGTTCGGGGACCTATACCTTCTAAAAGCAAAAGCACTCTGTTCCATGAAAGAAAGTCCTTAGGATTACTTATAATCTTTATAAAAGCCAAAAAATCTTTTATATGAGCTGACTCCAGAAGTTTTAAACCACCGAATTTTATAAAAGGAATGCCTCGTTTGGTAAGCTCTACCTCCAGATCAAAGGAATGAAAGGCAGATCTAAATAAT
>CAZQIW010000114.1:0-4846 GCA_964593845.1 uncultured Thermodesulfatator sp.
GGGTAAAATCTCGCAAAAAAACAAAGAACCTCTGGTTACAGACCTTGTATTTGATGAAAATTGTCGAACCTATATCAGAAAAGAAGACGCTATAAAAGTTAATATAAAAGGCAAAACTTACTATTTCTGTTCTGAAAAATGTCTAAAGGAATTTTTACAAAAAAAAGGTTAGTATGTATCAATCATAACCCTTTTTAACTTGTCTATTTCATCAAGAGCTTTTCCAGCTCCTAAAGCCACACAGGTTAAAGGATTTTCAGCAACATAAACATTCAAGCCAGTTTCGTCACTAATTAGTTTGTCAAGGTTTTTAAGAAGTGCCCCTCCTCCACTTAAATAAATACCTCTTTCTACCATATCAGCAGCAAGCTCTGGGGGAGTTTCTTCTAAAACTTGCTTGATAGCCTGTAAAATCAAATCAATAGGTTCCTTTATAGCTTCCTGAATTTCTTTGGAATTAACTGTAATGGTTTTAGGCACTCCTGTAACAAGATCCCTACCCCTTATTTCCATGGTTTCATAAGGCTCTTCTGGTAAAACATTACCTATATTAATTTTAATTTGTTCTGCAGTGGCTTCTCCAATAAGGAGATTATATTTTCTTTTAATATACTGAAGAATAGATTCATCAATCTTATCTCCAGCAACTTTTATAGAATGACTTACCACAATTCCTCCCAGAGAAATCACTGCAACTTCAGTGGTTCCACCTCCTATATCCACAATCATATTGGCAACAGGTTCTGTAACAGGAAGCCCTGCTCCAATAGCAGCAGCCATTGGTTCTTCTATTAAATACACTTCTCTTGCACCAGCACTTTCTGCACTTTCCTTTACAGCTCTTCTTTCTACCTGTGTGGTTCCTGAGGGCACACTTATAATAATTCTGGGCTTAACTAAATAACCACGATTGTGCACCTTTTGTATAAAATATCGTATCATTGCTTCAGTTACCTCAAAATCAGCAATAACTCCCTCCCTTAAAGGTCTTATAGCCTTAATAGAACCAGGAGTCTTTCCTATCATTCTTTTAGCTTCTTCACCTATAGCAATAACTCTTTTAAACCTTCCATCCTCTCTTACTGCAACCACAGAAGGTTCAGTTAAAATTATCCCCTTCCCTTTTAAATATATTAAAGTATTGGCTGTTCCAAGATCTATTGCCAAGTCTTTAGAAAACCAGCTAAAAAGTTTAGATAACATCTCAAACTCCTTTTTGTTGGTTTAACTTTAATTTTAAATTAGTTTTTAAATTTTAAAAGGATTAAATTTTAAAAGGAGAAATTACTACAAAAGGTCCAAAGCCTTTAAGATTTTTTTCTGATTGAAGAAAAATAAGTTTAGCAGGAGAGACAAAATAAAAATAACCTGCAAGGGCACAAAAAATAGCATCCAGAATACCTTCTTTTAATTCCATTTCCAAAGGAATTAACAGGTTAAACCTCTTTTTTAGCCAGTTTAATAAAAATTCCTTTTCTTCTTCTATACCCGATTTTTTATACTTAAAGGCAATTTCTTTCTTTTCTTCAGGAAGAGAAAAGTAAAAAGAAGCTCTGGGATGAGTTTCTAAAATTGCTCCACAATAAGGAGAAATCCCTTCAGCCAGTAGCAAAGCTCTTAAAGGAACTCCCATAAGAGCATGATAGGAAACTACCCAGTTTTTTGCATTCTTAGGAAGCAAGGCTTTTAAAACTTTATCTGATTTTCTCAAGCCTGTCTCATTATTCAGGGAATAACTTAAAGGAGCATCTATTGCTGTGCACAATACTTTTTCTTTTTTTACAAACTCTACTATTTTATGTAAAGGCACACTCTTTGGTGCTTTTAAATTTTCTAAACACAAAAACCTCTCTAATTGTAATTTTCCCTGCTTTTCACTTAACACAACAGCCCATGTGTTATCTTTTCCTGCTATATCTATTCCTAAAAAGTAAAACATGTAGTAAACTGATAATATGCCAAAATTAAAAGATTATCCTTATTCCATTTTAATTAAAGTTAAAAAGCCTTCAAGATACATAGGAGAAGAACCTTACTTTCCCAAAAAAGATTGGGAGAAAACAAAGCTTAAAGTATGTTTTGCCTATCCAGACCTTTATGAAGTAGGACGCTCACATTTAGGAATTAACATTCTTGCCTGGCTACTTAATCAACATCAGGATTATTTAGCAGACTTCGTATTTGCCGTAGCTCCTGACTTTGAAAAAGAAATAAAAAAGAATAATCTTTCTCTTTTAAGTTTAAATTACAGAAAACCTTTAAAAGAATTTGATGCCATAGGAATAAGCTATGCTTATGAACTTCTCGTTACCAATATCTTACAGATTTTAGATCTTGCGGGAATACCTTTTAGAAGTAAAGAGCGTGGAGAAACCGATCCCATTATATTTGGAGGGGGTCCAAGTTGCGGTAATCCCGAGCCTGTAGCAGAGTTTTATGATTTTTTTCTAATTGGAGAAGCAGAAGAAAATATTTTAGATGTAATAGAAGTAATTGCCTCCTGGAAGAAAGAAAAATTACCTAAAGAAGAACTTCTTAAGGAACTGGTAAAAATTGAAGGAGTTTATATCCCGGCTTTTAAAAATAAAGTAAGAAGAAGGGTTATAAAAGATCTAAATAGAAGCGAATATTTGTGGAATTTTGGTATTCCTCTTATTCCACTTGCTCATGATAGGATACCCTTAGAGATTTCCAGAGGTTGCACCAGAGGATGCAGATTTTGCGAAGCAAGTTTTTATTACCGTCCAGTAAGAGAAAAAACTCCTGAATACCTTTTAGCCCAGATCAAAAAAAATTTTGAAGAAACAGGATATACTGAAGCTTCCCTTATGTCTTTGTCTGCAGGAGATTATACTTGTTTAAAAGAGTTAATAAGAGCTTTAAAAGAAGAGTTCTATAAAAAAGAATTCTTTCGGAAATTTTCTTTTTCTTTGCCGTCTTTAAGAGTAGGAAGCATAGATAAGGAAATTTTAGAGTTTATAAAGCTTGGCAGAAAAACTGGACTTACTTTTGCTCCAGAAGCTGGAACTGAGAGATTAAGAAGAGTAATAAATAAGGATATAGAAATAGATCAATTAATAAAAGACGCTAAACTTGCCTGGTCCTTGGGATGGAAAAAAATAAAACTTTACTTTATGATAGGACTTCCTACAGAAACAGAAGAGGATTTAAAAGGAATTGTAGAACTTTACAGATTACTAAAAAAAGAACTTCCACGAATGGAAATAACTGTTTCTGTTTCTACATTTATTCCCAAGCCTCATACTCCTTTTCAGTGGGAAAGACAGATAACCTTGGAAGAGACTTACGAAAAGATAAGGTTTTTAAAAAAGCATCTCGGTAAGGCTTTACGATACCATCAGCCTGAGCAAAGCTTTTTAGAAGGAGTAATAGCAAGAGGAGATAGGGCTTTGTCTTCTTTAATAGAAAAGGTTTATGCTAAAGGTGCCCGCTTAGATAGCTGGAAAGAATTTTTTAATTTTAAAATCTGGAAAGAAGCTTCTTATGAGCTGGGAATTGATTTAAATAGTTACTTAAGAGTGAGGAAACCAGAAGAGGTTCTTCCATGGGAACACATAAATTTGAGAATTTCTAAGGATTTTTTGCTTAAAGAACGGGAAAAAGCTTATAAAGCAGAAATAACTAAGGACTGTAGGTTTTTCATGTGTAGTAAGTGCGGGGCTTGTGATAAGGAAATAAAAAATTTTTTAATTAAAAATAAAAAATACCAGGCAGAGATAAAAACTGAAGAAACTTCGGTAAACTTAAAAGAATTTAAAGAAGTTTGGTATGAGATTTATTACACTAAGGAAGGCAAAGCTGTTTTTCTTTCTCAGCTTGAAGTGATAAGGCTTTTTGTTTTAATTTTTAATAAGATAGGATTACCTTTGGTTTATACTTCAGGATTTCATCCTCATCCTAAGGTAGTAGTGGGGAATGCTCTTCCTATAGGAGTGTATTCAAAAAGAGAGTTTATAGGATTTGCTATGTCTAAAGAAGGTTTAAGTGCTAAAATAGAAGGCTTGGTTCTTTATGATGGACTTAAAATAATAGAAGTAAAAGAACAAGAAAAAAAGCCAAAAGTAAAGCAGGATGAATTAGTTTTTGAACTTGTTCCTGTGGATAAGTTTTTTAAGTTAGAAACTTTAAAAACTGACAAACTGGAATTAACTTATAAAAATGGAAAATATATATTAACAGCTAAAGATCCAAATTTTTCTGTGTTAAAATTTGTGAAAAATTTTGCAAAATTAGAAAATCCTTTAGAAAGAGTTATAATAGTAAAATTGAGATAAAATTTAAAAATGGACAACGAGATGTGTAAAATTTTAGTAATAGACGATGACAAAATTATATCAAAAGTTTTAAAGAGGTTAATAAAACAAAAATTAGGATTAGAAGTAGATACTGTAGGAAGTTTAAAAGAATTGAAGGAAAAAGTTTTGGAAAATGTGTATGACCTTGCGATATGTGATTATATTTTACCAGATTCAGAAAAAGGTGAGGCAATAGACTATCTTTTAGAACACAAAGTTCCCACTATAGCTTTAACAGCGTCTTATGATGAACGATTAAGGGATAAAATTTTAGAAAAAGGAGTGGTAGATTACTTAGTAAAGGGAATTCCCAATATTCAGGATCATATAATATCCGTAGTTAAAAGAGCTTTAAAAAATAAAGAAACCAAAGTTTTAGTGATTGAGGATTCAAAAACTGACAGAACTATAATGAAAAGAATCTTAGAAAATATGCTTTTTCAAGTTTTTGAAGCATCTTGCCTTTCCGAGGCTGAAGAAATATTAAAGTCTCAGAGGATTAAACTTGTAATCTTAGACTATTATTTGCC
>CAZQIW010000115.1:0-4789 GCA_964593845.1 uncultured Thermodesulfatator sp.
AGTTAAAATAGAAAAGTTAAAAGGTGATGGCTCCAACAGGAAATTTTTTCGGATATTTTTTAACAATTCTTCTTTAATTCTTATCCTTCCCCAAGAAGGAGAATATGGATTAAAAGAGGCTTATAGTTATTATGAACTGGGAAATTTTTTTTATAAAAATCACATACCGGTTCCAAAAATAGAGTTTTGGAGCCCTGAAACAGGAATTTTAATAGTTGAGGACTTAGGAAATACCAGATTGTTTGATATTAAAAACTTTTCAGAAAAATATTATTTTAAAGCTATTCAAATCCTGGCTAAATTTCAAAAATTAGTCTCCTCTTTTCCTGTAGATAAAACCGTAGATACACCTGTGTATAGTTTTGATTTCTTATGGGAAAAGGAGATAAAATATTTTTTTGAGTGGTATATAAGGAGATATAAAAAAATTAAAATCCCTGAGAGTTTTATAGAAGAAATTTTTTTCTGGGCTAAAGAAGAAGCCAATTTTGTAGATCAGATAGTAATGCATAGAGATTTTCAAAGTAAAAATTTGATGATTAAAAATGATAATATTTTTATAGTAGACTTTCAGGGAGCTCGTTTAGGACCTCCTGCTTATGATCTCGCATCCCTTCTTTTTGATCCTTATATAAATTACTTTAATCAATTTTCTGAGATTTCTTATTTTATTGAATATTACTTAAAATTAACGAAGTATCCACATAAGACATTTTTAAAGGAATTTAAATTTTTGAGTATAGTAAGATTAAAACAGGCTCTGGCAGCCTATTGTAAACTTTCTTCTCTTGGAAAAAACTGGTTTTTAGAATATATTCCCCGAGCTGAAAATAGACTTTTTTCTCTGTTACAAAGTTTTTATCCTGATATTTATAAAAATTACAAGACTTTATTAAATCTTTAAAAAAACAAAAAGTGAAAAAAATAAAAAAAGGGAGGGATTTTCCCCTCCCCTTTTATTTTATAGAACTACAAAAGTCTTACTCCTCTGGTTTTTCCATTCCAGCTTCTAAGCCCATTCCCACACCAGGAAGTCCAAACATTACTGTGCTTCCTGTGGAGAAATATTCCAATTTTCCTTCCTGAACGAGCTCATTAGCTGCCATCTTAATTTCACGAGCTTTAGCCTCAGGAATTTCTCTCTGTAAATCTTTCAAATAAATTTTGGTCTTACCACCTTTTTTTACCTTAGCTTCCATAACTTCCATAATTTTTTGTTTTAATTGCTCTTTGTCCATCTTTTCTCACCCCTTTCTAAATTTTTTATTAAGCCTCAACTTTTACTTCATCTACATGTCTAGTAAACTTAAAGTGTGTGGTGGTTCTATAAGTGGTGTAAGCAAGTCTGTAGTCGTCAATGCTCTTTTCTGTAAATGGAATTTCAGTTAATTCAAAGAATCTTTCCCAACCAATTCTCTCAATCCATTCTCCAACTCTTTCATACTTGTTAGCATGCTGAGAATAGACCTCAAGTATCTTCTTAATCCACTTCACAGCAGTGGGCCAACGTGGAGGCTCATTAGGAATATAAGGAATTACGACTCTGGAGAATTTAGGAGGAGATTTTCTATTACTTACCTTTCCACCAACCACGATAGCAATACCGTCACCTTCTCCGTCAGCAATTGGCATAGCAGGACACATGGTATAACAGTTTCCGCAGAACATACAACGATCAGCATTCACTCTTACAGTCTTCTTCTTCTGACCATCAATTTCTACTGTAGCAGGCTTAATTGCTCCAAGAGGACATGCAGCTATAGCCAAAGGAATTTCACAAACATGCTGTAATCTCTCATCCTCTACCATTGGAGGCTTTCTGTGAATACCTACTATTGCGATATCAGAACAGTGAACAGCTCCGCACATGTTCAAGCAGCAAGCAAGAGCAAGCCTTGTCTTTGCAGGAAGCTTGTGAGAAGTGAAATATTCAAAAAGTTCATCCATAATAGACTTAACCACTCCAGAAGCATCAATAGCAGGAGTGTGACAATGAATCCATCCCTGTGTATGAACAATGTTACTTATACCGGCACCAGTTCCACCTACAGGAAATTTATAAGAACCACCAGGATGTTTTCTATTCTTTAAATCCTCAAGAAGTGCCTTTAACTTCTCTTCAGAATCTACAATAAATTCTACATTATTACGAGTAGTCCAACGGACATATCCACCACAATATTTATCAGCAATCTCACAAATTTCTCTTATATAATCAGTAGTCTCTAAACGAGGAGTTCCACATCTTACAACATAAATTACATCACCTGTTTCAGAAACTCTCTTCACTACACCAGGCTGAATAATTTCATGAGATACCCACTTTCCATAGTTCTTTTTAATAATAGGAGGCAAGAACTGCCAGTAATAAGGAGGTCCTATATCTGTAATTCTATTCTGCATGGGTTTCTCAGGATTATAAAGCTCCTCAGCTACACCAGGATAATAAGGCTCTTGATAAATAGGATCCATTTCATCTTTAAACTTACCCTCTACCTCTTCATACTTATTCCATAATTCTTTCAATCTCTCAATGGCTTTCTCATTCCCCATTGTAAACCCTCCTTTTATTTTAAAATTTTATCATTTTCTAATTCATACAAATTTTAATTAACTTACTACGCAGGATGACGCTTTCTAAATTCCTTAATATCTCTCTGCCATCCGCCAGGAACTTCTTCCTCTTTCCAGAAGATATAAGGATTATCACGAGGCACCTTAACATGCTGTGGAATAGGTTTAATACCTAATACATCAACTAAAAATCTATTCAATCCAATTCTCTGGATTAATTCTCCCACACGCTCACGGTTCTTACCAACTTCCATCCAGTAATCCCAAATCTTATAAATAAACTCTTTTATATCATCATAAGGAGGCTCTGGTCTCCAGAAAGGCACAAGTAAAGTAGATAACTGCGCTCCCTCTAAGATTGGAGCTTTAGCTCCAATGAGAATTGCAACCCCTCTATCCTTTCCAGGCTTCAAAGCTTCTGGCATAACAGCAATACAATGCATACATCTTACACACTCTTTATTATCAATATAAAGCTTCTGTTCCTTCTCATCCCAATACATACACTTAGCAGGACACATATCAATTACTTCTTTCTTAATATCAAATGGACCCCAATCTCTATCAGAAAATGCACCAGCATTGGGCTTTAATTCACCATTTACATAAGCTCTTACTGCCTCCTGATCAATCTGAATCTCATCCCTCCAAATTCCAATAAAAGATAAATCTGCACGAGCAATAGCTGCAACACAGTCAAGAGGACAACCAGAAAACTTAAACTTAAACTTATATGGAAATGCTGGACGATGAAGCTCATCCTGAAAATGCATAGTTAATTCATAATCAAGATCCTGAACATCGTATAAACACCACTCACAAAGTGACTTACCCATACAACAAGCCGGACTTCTTAAGTTAGAACCAGATCCTCCAAGATCCCAGTGCAATTGATGAGTAAGATCAAAGAATACAGGCTCTAACTGTTCAGTAGTGGTACCAATAAGTACCATATCTCCTGTAGAACCATGAAAATTTACCAAACCACTACCACGATGATCCCACATCTCACAAATCTTTCTTAAAGCAGAAGTATGATACCACTTACCAGCAGTGTGGTGGACACGAATAGTATGGAAAGCCCAAATAGCAGGAAATTTCTCCTGCTGGTCAGAATAACGACCAATTACTCCTCCACCATAACCAAATACTCCAACAATTCCACCATGCTTCCAGTGAGTCTCTTTGTGCTTATAAGATAACTCCAATTGACCCATAATATCAAAACAGGCCTGTTTCTTGTGCTTCTCACCATAACTGTAAATATCATCTACAAAACTTGGCCATGGACCACTTTTAAGCTGATCTACCATTGGAGTGTCATGCTTCTTTACCTCGCTCATCGTACCCTCCTTAGGTTTTTGGTATATTACCGATTTTAGTAAATTTTATTTTTATGTCAAGAAGAAAAAAGATGGATTATTAGAAAATAAGTTACTTTAAAGCTAATTTTTCTTTTTTTTATCCCTATTTTCCTGCTTTTTAATCGTCTTTTTAATTATATCTCTTTCTATTAATTCATTAATAACCTCTACCCCTTCTAAATATTACCTTCTTTATTCATCCCACCAGAGAAAAGAAATTTGATACTTGTTTTTTTATGAGAATCTGGTATAAAATTTTTTATGAAAAATATTCAAATACCTTCTGATTCCTATGGTAATCTCACATTTTCTTCAAATTTTGAGAAAATAAAAATCCTTAAAACTTTTGAAAAATTAAAAAACCTTCTTAATCTTTATTCTATCTCCTTTGAAATATTTTTAAAAATTTACCACCGGGCTCAAGAATTAAATAAAAGTGTAGAATTTCTTTTAATGAAAAATTTTAAAATACCAAAAAATGAAATCCTCAAAACCATAAAAAATTTCTTTAAAATCCCTGTATTTGACATTAAAGATCTTATCCAAATGCAAAGAATTCCTCAAGTATTAAACATTAAAAAAGTTTTTTTTATAGAAAAATTGTGTATTCCTTTTAAAAATTCCCAAACAGGTGTTATCTTTTTGGTGTGTTATGATCCTGAAAATAAAGAAAATATTGAAACAGTAAAAAAAGTTCTTCAAATTCCTTCTACAGAACTCCGTATAGCTTTTGCTCTTAAAGAGGATATTATTGAAGCTTTAGAAAAATACTATTCTGATTCCTTCTCCTCTCATCTAAGTTTCAAGGAGTTTTATATAGAAGAAGGAGAAGAAGAAATAGAAGAAGATAT
>CAZQIW010000116.1:0-4636 GCA_964593845.1 uncultured Thermodesulfatator sp.
TCTTCATACCCTCCCTCCTTTTTAAAGTTGTGTTTTACTGGGAATCATTTTTAAGTCAAAAAGTATATAGCTATTTAGCTAAATGTCAAGAAGATTAAACCGTAATTTTTCCAATATTCATTTGAAATTTAAAATGATTACTTGAAAAAAATCATTTTTGATTTATTTTTTATTTAAAAAACTAATTAAAAGTCTGTCATTTTTTAAATTTTTTTAATAAATAAAACCCAAAGGGAAGGAGGTTAATATGTTAGCAAAGATTGGGAAACCTGCTCCGGATTTTGAAACTAAAGCTTATGTAAATGGAACCATTAAAAACATTAAACTTTCTGATTACAGGGGGAAATGGGTTGTTTTATGCTTTTATCCTGGAGATTTTACCTTTGTTTGACCTACAGAAATAGCTGCAGTTGCAGCTAAGTATGATGAATTTAAAGCCTTAGGAGTTGAGGTGCTTGCTATTAGTGTGGATAGCCCATTTGTTCACAAAATATGGCAGGAGCAGGAATTATCCAAAATGGTTCCAGGAGGTGTTCCATTTCCACTTTTAACAGATAGTGGTGGAAACATAGGAAGGCTTTATGGAGTTTATGATGAAGAAGCAGGTGTTAATATAAGAGGAAGGTTTTTAATTGATCCAGAGGGAATTATAGTAGCTATGGAAATACTTGCTCCTCCTGTAGGTAGAAATGTTTCTGAACTTCTCAGGCAAATTCAGGCTTTCCAGTATGTGTATAACTCAAAGCATACAGAAGTAGCTCCAGCTGGATGGGTTCCTGGCAAACCCACTTTAAAACCAGGTCCGGATTTAGCAGGTAAAGTCTGGGAGGTCTGGAAAGTAGAAAATGCTTTTTAAATCGTTTTAAAAATTTCTTCAAAAAAGGGGGCGCTTGCCCCTCTTTTTTATTTTTTCTCTTTTTCTTCAGCTCTTGTAAAAATATTTAACCGCTTTAAAATTTATTTTTAATGAAGATAGGAAGGTTTTTAAAAGGGGCTCGTGTTTTTTTTGGAATAGTTGATGGTAATGAGGTCTGGGAAATAGAAAGTCCTTTTGGTTCACTTAAAATTTCTAACAAAAAGCACAGTTTACATCATCTTAAAGTTTTACCTCCTGTAGAGCCTTCTAAAATTATAGCAGTAGGTCTTAATTATAAAGACCATGCCAAAGAATTAGGGATGAAGATACCAGATGAACCTATTATATTTTTAAAACCTCCTTCAGCAGTGATAGGGCATGAGGATTTTATAATTTTACCTCCGCAAAGTAAAGAAGTCCATTACGAAGGTGAGCTTGCTGTAGTTATAGGGAAACCTATTTATCAGCCAAAAAGTTTTCAGGAAATAGCAGAGTCTATTTTAGGTTATACCTGTTTTAACGATGTAACAGCAAGAGATCTTCAGAGAAAGGATGGGCAATGGACAAGAAGCAAAAGTTTTAATACCTTTGCTCCTGTAGGTCCTTTTATTGAAACTGATATTGATCCAACAAATCTTAAAATAAAAACAAAAGTAAATGGTGAGGTAAAGCAGAATAGTTCTACTAAGGAATTGGTTTTTAATCCTTTTGAGCTAATAAAGTTTATTTCAGGGATTATGACTCTTCTTCCAGGCGATATTATTGCTACAGGCACGCCTCCAGGAGTAGGACCTTTAAAAGATGGAGATGTGGTAGAAGTAATTATTGAAGGTATAGGCGCATTAAAAAATAAAGTGAGGAAAGGGGATGGAAAAACACAGTCCTGATAAACTTAAGTTTACTCCTAAATTAATTGCCTGGGAGATTACTCGTTCCTGCAATTTAGATTGTATTCATTGCAGGGCTGGGGCTTCCAGGGGACCTTATAAGAATGAGCTCACTACAGAAGAAATTTTTAGGATAATGCAAGAAATTAAGGAAGTAGGAAACCCTATAATTATTTTAACCGGAGGAGAGCCTCTTTTAAGACCTGATGTATTTGATATTGCAAGTAAAGCTGTAGAATTTGGGTTTAAACCAGTGCTTGCAACAAATGGCACTCTTATTACAGAAGAAATAGCAGAAAAAATAAAAAAATGCGGTATTGCCAGAGTGAGTATAAGTCTTGATGGCTCAACAGCAGAAGCCCATGATAATTTTAGAAAAATGCCAGGTGCATTTGAAGGAGCTTTAAAAGGAATCCATATTTTAAAAAAAGCTGGTATTCCTTTTCAGATAAATACTACTGTTACAAAAACCAATTTAGATGAAATTCCAAAGGTGCATGAGCTTGCTAAAAAGCTGGGAGCTGTAGCACATCATATTTTTGTATTGGTGCCTGTAGGAAGAGGAAAGGATATAAAAGAAAGTTTAACACCTGAAGAATATGAAGAGGTTCTTAATTGGTTTTATGAGCAAAGAGATAAATCCAATCTTCAATTAAAAGCCACCTGTGCTCCTACTTATTATAGAATCTTAAGAGAACGAGCAAAAGCTGAAGGGAAAAAGGTTAATTTTGAAACTTTTGGACTTGATGCCGTTACCAGAGGATGCCTTGCAGGAATAGGATTTTGCTTTATTTCTCATGTAGGAATTGTGCAGACCTGTGGATATCTGGAAATACCTTGTGGGGATTTAAGAAAGCAAAGTTTTAAAGAAATATGGGAAAATTCTGAAGTTTTTAATAACTTAAGAGATTTTAAAAAATATAAAGGAAAATGTGGAAGATGTGAATATATACGGGTTTGTGGAGGATGTAGAGCAAGGGCTTATGCTGCTACAGGAGATTACTTAGAGGCAGAACCTCTTTGCACCTATAAACCAAGAAGATCAAACAAAAATCCAGCCAGTTGAGCTTTGCTAATTTCTTTAAGTTCAAACTTTTTCTCTGAAGTAAAAATTAAAAAATCTGAAGTTTCTTTTCCCATAGTGGAAAGAGGATTAGCAACAATAATATCAAATCTCTTTTCTTCTTTTTTTATTTTTGCATACTCAGAAAGTTTTGAACTTTCTTCCAGAGCAAATCCTATGGTTATTTGATTTGTTCTTTTAATCTTTGCCAAGCTTTTAGCAATATCTTCAGTAATTTCCAGCTCTAAAGTAATAGGACCTGTTTTTTTTATTTTTCCTTTAAAAGTCTTCTTTGGTCTAAAGTCACAAGGGGCAGCAGAAAAAATAGCAATATCACACTCAGGAAAAAGCTTCTCAGCAATTTCAAGCATCTCTTTTGTGGTATTTATAAAGTAAATTTTAGGAAAAGGTATGGGAGAAATATAAGTTAAATTAGGCAAAGTAAAGGGAAAATCTATTCCTCCCCAGATAAGATGCACTTCTGCTCCTCTATAATATGCTTCCTTAGCTAAATAATAAGCCATTTTTCCTGAAGAGGCATTAGTAATAAATCTTATCTCATCTATATATTCCCTTGTAGGTCCTCCGGTAATTAAGACCTTTTTACCTAATAAAGTTTTTGGAGTAAAAAAAGCTTTTACCACTTCAAAAATTTCCTCTGGTTCAGGCATTCTTCCTTTTCCTGTAATTCCACATGCAAGAGGTCCGGTTGCAGGTTCATATACCAGGTATCCATATTTTTTTAATTTTTCTAAATTTTCCTGAGTAGCAGGATGTTCTAACATATTGGTGTTCATGGAAGGAAATATACAGGTAGGAGTCTTTGAAGCAAGAAGAATAGCAAGAAGAAGTTCACTTGCTTGACCTGTAGCTAATTTGGATATAAAAGAAGCTGTTGCAGGAGCAATTAAAATAAGATCCGGAAAATTGGCAAGTTCTATATGTAAAATTTTTCCATCTGGTTTAAAAAAATCTGTATCGGTATAAGTGGGAGTTCTGCTAAGAGCAGAAAAAAGGATGGGTTTAACAAATTCTTCTGCTCCACTACTTAAAACAACCTTTACATTAGCTCCTTCGTTTATAAGTTTCCTTACAAGATCGCAAACTTTGTAAATAGCAACTCCACCTGTAACACCTATAAGGATTTTTTTATTTTTTATAAGCTCATTAGTGGTCATTAAAAAACATTTTTAATATTTCTTAAAATTATTACAATTCGCAATTCAGTAGAAAAAGCACCTTCTGTAATACTTATAAAGGCATTTCCTTCTGGACGCTTATATGCTATAAAAGTAATTGTTGAGGTAAAACTGCCTACTTCTCTCCATCCATTATTTTTCATCTGGGTTTTATAAAACTCTAAAAGGGCTTTAGCATTATAATTTGCTTTAAAAACAAGCATCCCTGTAACTATATTTTCTGTATGAAGAATAGCACTTTTATCAGCAATATATCGTAAATCTTTCAATACAGGAATATAAGGAACTGGATAATAAATAAGAGATTTTTCATTTGTTTGAGTAACCTTCTTCTCCTGAGAAGACTTTGCCTGTGATGAAGATTTTGCTTGAGAGTATCCTAAATTTAGTCCAAAAAGAAAAAATCCTAAAATTAAAAAACATATTAAAAATTTTTTCATAACTCCCTCCTCCTTAGATTATGATATCCATCCTGAAACAATGGATGCTACTTTAACGCCCAAGAGGACAAAAAGGGCAATAATAAAAGTTTCTATACCTGCCTTAAGACTAATTTCTCGCATAAGCAGGGCAGATCCAAGGTCTGTCAGGACACAAAAAGCCAGCGCCCCTGGAAGACCAAATTTTTTAA
>CAZQIW010000117.1:0-4585 GCA_964593845.1 uncultured Thermodesulfatator sp.
AGTATCTAAGAGCTATAAAATTTACTTTTTTGAAGTATTTAATAATATGCAAATATTTTTTCCAAAAGAGGAAAAAGGTTTTTATCCTGGCTTTAATTTTAAGTCTTTTTATGTATATAGCCTTACTTTTTATCGGAGTTTTTTTAGTAAAAGCCTTAAATACTAAAGCTTCTATAAAAAAGGTATTCCTTACCCAGTTACCTTTAATATATGCCATCTTTATAAGTCCCACACCAGGAGGAAGTGGGGTAGGGGAGATAGGAGCAGCTTTTATTTTTGACAGATTTTTACCCTGTGCACTTTTAGCTCCTTTTGCTATATTGTGGAGAATAATAAGTCAGTATTTAGGAGCTTTTATCGGTAGCATTTTTTTCTTAATTCTAACTTTTAAAGACATTACTAATAAGAAAAAATGATAAACTTTTTTAATCCCTATTTTTATGCAGTTCTTTTCAGAAATTTTCTTTATGATAAAGGAATTTTTCCAAGTTATAAACTTTCGGTTCCAGTTATTTCTGTAGGCAATTTATCAGTAGGAGGAAGCGGCAAAACATCCTTAGTAAGATACCTTTGTGAAAATCTTTCTTCTAAATTTCATATAGGCGTTATTTCAAGAGGTTATAAAAGAAAAAGTAAAGGCACAGTTGTGGTAGCTTATAAGGGTAAACTTAAAGCAGGATGGCAGGAGAGTGGAGACGAACCTTATTTACTTGGAAAAATTTTTGAAAAAAAGGGTCTGCCAGTAAGCATTATAGTAGATGAAGATAGAAAAAGAGGAGGAGAAATTGCTATAAAAGAACTTGGAGTTAATCTGATATTGCTGGATGATGGCTTTCAGCACAGAAGATTAAAAAGAGATATAGATATAGTCCTTATAAAAAAAGAAGATTTAAAGAATAGAATACTTCCGCTTGGAAAACTAAGAGAACCTCTTTCATCCCTTAAAAGAGCTGACATTATTGTTTTAACTTATCAGGACTATCAAAGTTTTGATTTTAAGTATAATAATAAACCTATTTTTAAACTTTTTAGAAAAAATTGGAAGATTTTAAATTGCAGATTAGAAGAAGTAAAAGTAGAGGATAAAGAATTTATAGCCTTTTGTGGACTGGGAGATAATAAGCAATTTTTTAAAACCTTAGAAAAACTGGGAATAAAGGTAAAATGCAAATTATCTTTTAGAGATCATTACAATTACAAAGATTTTTCTTTAAGACCTGAGGAGAATTATATTACCACCTTAAAAGATGGCGTAAAACTTCCTTTTACAGATAATCTATATTTCCTGGATTTTTCTATAGAGGTTGAGGGCTTATTGAATTACCTTCTTAAAAGATTGAGACAGGCTTGAAAATTCATTTTTTATGAGATAAAATTATAAAGTCAAAAAATAAAAATTTAAAAAGGAGTTACAAAGATGAAGGGCAAAAAAATAATTATCCTTGTTTTACTTCTGCTTTTTTTAACTTTTAGCAGCTCCAGAGGGGTTGCTTCATCTGTTAATTTTGATTTCTATACCTATAAAGGTAAAAAATACAGTTTAGCAGATTTTAAAGGCAAATATGTGCTTTTAAATCTTTTTGCCAGTTATTGTCCTATCTGTATGGTAGAACTGAACATTTTAAATAAAATAAATAACAGATGCAAGAGCAAAGATCTAAAAATTATATCCTTAATGATTGATAGAGAAGGGCTGCCTTTACTTCCAGAAATTGTATCTTCCCGCAAACTCAATTATACTGTTGGTATAGCACCTTCAAATATTTTTAAAATTTTTCCCAATTTTTCAATCCTTCCTACCACCTATTTTCTGGATCAAAAAGGAAGGGTAATAAAAAAAATAACAGGATTCCAACCAGTTAATGCTTGGATAAACTTTTTAAAAAAATATGTCTCCTGTAAGTGAATTGCAGAAAGATTTTAGAAAAATGTAATAAAAGGTTTTATGCCTGCTAAAAATTAAAAAATATTTTCAGCACCCTCTTGATCGCAATTAATCGTTTCTTTCAATAAATCTTTTTAAATTTATTAATTATTTTAATAGTTTAAGTAATTGCTAAGATAAAGAGGATTTGGTATAGTAAACAGAGTATGATAGATTTAAGGAAGCTGGAAATTTTTCTCAAGGTCTATGAAACTCAAAGTTTTTCTAAAGCTTCAAATTTATTACATCTTGCTCAACCTACTATAACTCTTCATATAAAAGATCTGGAAGAAGAGTTAGGAATAAATCTTTTAGATCGTCATACCAGAAAAGTGGTTCCAAATAAAGCTGGAAAAGTGGTTTATAAGTATGGTAAGGAAATAATAAATCTTGTAAAACAAATGCAAAAGGAACTACAATTTTTTAAAGATGAAAACATCGGTTTGGTAGAAATAGGAGGAAGCACTATACCAGGGCAATACATACTTCCAAAGATTATTAAAAGTTTTAAAGAAAAGTATTCTCAGATTTCCATATTTTTAAAAGTGGGAGATAGTAAAGAAGTGTTTGAAAAAGTATTGAGCGGAGAGTTTGATCTGGGAATGGTAGGAGCTATTTATAAAGATAAAAATTTAATTTATAAAGCCTGTTATGAAGATAATATAGTGTTAATAGCTCCTCCAGATTTTGAAAAGGAAGAAATAACTCTGGAAGAACTTTATGAAATTCCGCTAATAAAGAGAGAAGAAGGTTCTGGAACATGGAAGAATGTGATTGAAGTGTTGCAGAAAAAGGGATTTGACATTTTAAGGCTTAAGATAATAGGAGAAATGGGATCTACCGAGGCTATTAAAGAGGCAGTAAAAGCTGGTCTCGGCTGTGGTTTTGTTTCTTCTTTATCTATTGAAATAGAAAAAAGCCTAAATCTTATTAAAGTAATAAAAATCAAAAATGTTTTTATAAAACGCCATTTTTATTTGATCTATCCCAGAATGAAAAAACTAATTCCTGCAGAAGAGAGATTTCTGGACTTTATTAAAAATTTTTCTAATTTACGGTAAAACTTCCACCGTGGGGCAACCCTCTTCAGGTTCTTTTACTTCTCCTATTAATTTAAGAGAGTATAAACCTTTTTCTATGGCTTTCTTTTCAAAAATCTCTTTTTTTTCAGGAGGAACTGCCACAAGAATACCTCCTGAGGTCTGAGCATCACAAAGCAACATCAAATCATCTTCTTTTACTTCAGGATGAACTTTAATGTATTTTTTGCAGAAGTTTAAATTATTATAATCTCCTTCTGGAATTATTCCCATCTGGATAAACTCTTTAGCTTCTCTAAAGAAAGGCACTTTGTGAGCATGTATAACCAGTATTTTTTTACTTGCAAATGCCATTTCTAAGGCATGACCTAAAAGACCAAAACCTGTAATATCTGTAGCAGCCTTTAAATCAAGTTCTACCATAAGCTCAGATATTTTATTATTAAGCTCTGTCATGGTATCAATCATATCCCTGTAAATAGAGCTGCTTTCATCAACAAGTTTTCCTTTATAAGCAGTTATAAGTATTCCTGTTCCAATAGGTTTTGAAAGGTATAAAAGATCTCCTGCCTTTGCATTTCTATTGGTTATGATCTTGTCAGGATGCACCACACCAACTACTGCAAGCCCATACTTTGGCTCCGGATCATCCACACTATGCCCACCAACAAGTAAAGCTCCAGCTTCTTTTATTTTTTCAAGACCACCTTTTAAAATATCTTTAAGCATTTCTTTTGGCAATCCCTTTTTAGGAAAGCAAATTAAATTTAAAGCTAAAAGAGGTTTTCCTCCACACACATAAACATCTGCTAAGGAGTTGGCAGCTGCAATCTGTCCAAAAATGTATGGATCATCCACTACAGGAGTAAAAAAATCAGCAGTAAAAATAAGAGCTGTTTCTTCATTTAATTTATAAATCCCTGCATCAGCACCATTTTCAAAGCTTTGAATCAAATTAGGATGAGAAGGTAATTCCAGACCTTGCAAGATCTCCACAAGAAACTCTTGTGGAAGTTTAGCTGCTCAGCCAGAGGCTTTTACAATCTGGGTTAACTTAATTTCCTGCGCACTCACTGGGATCTCCTTTTATTTTTTTTATAGCGTGTTTTATAATAGGAATTAGCTTAGGAAAAATTTCATTTATAGCTTTTGGGCTTCCAGGTAAATTGATAATTAAAGTCTCCTTTCTTACACCAGCTACTCCACGAGTTAACGCAGCCATAGGCGTTATAGGATAACTTATGTATCTTATATATTCAGGAATACCAGGAATCTCTTTTTCTAAAATTTCTTTGGTAGCCTCTGGAGTTACATCTCTGGGATAAACTCCAGTTCCTCCAGTAGTAACTATAAGATCAAGCTGTTCTTTATCCACCCAGGTTTTAAGCACTTTTATTATTTCTTCTTTTTCATCTGGAATTATCTCATACTTTATTACCTGCCAGCCTTCGTTTTTTGAAAACTCTTTTAAAGCCTTGCCGGAAAGATCTTCTCTTTCCCCCTTGCTTCCTTTATCGCTTAAAGTTAAAATACCAACTTTAAACATTCGTTCTCCTTATATGGTTATTCTAAATTAGAATTTTAGTATTCTTTTTTTCTTTTTCAATATTCCTTTTCACCT
>CAZQIW010000118.1:0-4574 GCA_964593845.1 uncultured Thermodesulfatator sp.
CCTTTATCACAGGGGTGTCTGCTGCAATTACTATATTTGAAGTTGCCATATATTCTAACATTTTTATAGGAAAGGAAAAAAAGTTATGGACTGACCTGGCATTAGGTATAAGAGTAAGCTTTGCCTCTTTTTTAAGAAGAGAAAATACTTCTTCAGGAGGTTTAAATCCTAAAAACTCTATTCTATCTATTATATCAAGCCTTTGGGCAAGCTCTCTTAGTTCCTCTACTCGCCTCTTCTCTCCCCCACCTACCAATTTTAACCTGAGTTCTGGTACTTTGGCAAGGGCATAAAAGGCGACCTCAATACCTTTCCATCTGTAAAAACTTCCACAATAGTAAATCTCTTTAAGCTCAGAAAAGTCTTTTTCTATAAAAGGAGGAATGTTTTTTACTGCGTGAGGAATTACTGCCTTTGAAAGCGAGACCAAACCAAAGTTTTTTTCCCAAAAATCCTTTAAAGTGAAACTCGTAAATACTGCTCCATCAATCCGTGAGTATACAAAACTTTCAAGTGCTTTAAGTTGTAAAATTTTCTTTTCTTTAAAAGGGGCTTCTTCTTTAAGGCTTTCGTGAAATACCTCGTGTACTTCAAAAATTACCTTTTGGTGAGGTAGTTTATTTTCCACTAAAAACTTTGCTACTTTTAAATGTCTCACATAGAATACATCAAAATTTTTAATGTATCTTCTGAAGAAAAAGTTAAACACCTTTGAACTTTTTATCCCAAACACCCTGTTTTTAAGCCGAAGCAACCTTAAATTGCGTAAGTCAACTCCGTAAAAGTCTTCAATTTCTTTTTTTGAACCAGAACTTTCTGGAATCACAAAAGTGGTATCTACGAGCTTTGAAAGCTCGGCTACAGTATTTACAACTGAAACCGCCCTTGCTTTTTTTAAAGGTAAACTTTCTGGGAAAATTACCGCAAGTTTCATGATTACTCTCTTCTTTTTACTTCAGACAAAGCAAGACTTAATACTAAAGGAAAAAAGTATGTAAGAGATAAAGTTTCAACAAGCCCCCTTATTAAATAATGAGCAAAAAGCACTATAAATATGCTGAAAAAGTAACATTTTTTTAAAAAGTCTTTTTCTTTTCTGGTATAAAGAAAACTTAGTTTTAAAGAGTAGAAAAATAGGGGGATAAATACTAAAAGTCCAACCACACCCTGCCTTATAATAGTTTGAAGAAAAAGCCCTTCGTCAGAATAATAGACGAATCTTTTTTCCTGAGGATCGTAATGACCTAATCTTTTAGGAACATGGTGTTTCTCAAGAAAATTGAAATAAAGAAGTCTTCCATATCCCAGCCCTAAAATAGGATGTTCTTTAAATATAACGAAAAAACGATCTTTTATTATTACATCTCTTCCATTCGGAGAAATTCCCCTCTGGATTGCGGCTTTTACCTTGGGATGATTTCGGAATTTTATTCCCAATCCTGTAGAAATAAGTAATAATACAATAATAATTAAAGTAACTGATTTTTTATGTCCCCTTTCCCACAAAATGCCAAGAGAAAAAATAATCCACAGTAAAATGATTAAAAAAGCAACCACATAACCACCTCTACTCCCAATAGGGAACAGAAGTAGAAAAGAGAGCAAAATGTTAAAAAGCAAAAAAAGTTTAAAAAAGATATTTCTGAATACAAGGACACTGCCAACTGCGAAAGGCAAAAGAATTCCTAAGTAAATGGTAAAATTTCTATCTGGAACAAAATGAGGAGAAAAAGGATTAAAAGTATGACACTCTCTTACAGCTTTAAAATAAAAATGGAATACATTACCTACGAAAATGGTTACAAAGCCAGCAAAAGCAACTTTTAAAGCCCTTTCCCCAACTGAAATTATGGCAAATCCTAAAGGCAGGCTTACCCAGTAGCTTTTCTTAATCCAGTGGAGGGAGTAGAGCGGCATTTCTGAAAAAATTGCTGAAACAAATAGAGAAAGAAAAAATAGCCCTACGAAAATAAGAAGCTTTTTATTTGTTTCCTTAAGAAAAGGGCGCTTTAAGATTATATGTTTGTAAAAAAGAAGTAAATAAAGACAAATTCCGCTTATGGTTTTAGGAGTAGTAAGAAATTCACTATAAAGCGAAACTATACCTGTAAAGATGAAAAACAAAATTAAGTCGTCAGTATGTTTTTCAAAAAAGATTTTCATAAACCTCCTCCAGTTTTGCCACCACTTTTTCCCAGGTAAATTCCTTTTTAATCGTATTTAAGGCATTCTTTTTAATCTTTTCCATTTTTTTAGGCTCTTTAAAAAGTTCTAAGAGTCTCTCCTTGGCGATATATTCAAAGTTTTTGTAATCTTCTATTACTATTGCATTTTCTCCATCTATTAAGTATTCTCTCATTCCTCCTTTAGCAGAAACTATTACTACACCACAACCTACCATAGCTTCTAAAGGCACAATAGGAAATGGATCTTCAAATCTTGAAGGAACTACAACAACATCTGCCATTGGGTAAACAAGATGCACTTTAAAAGGACTCACCCAGTCCCAAAATTCTATATTTTTAAGCTTTTCTTTTTTAATAAAAGAAATTAATCCTTTGTAATATTTAAACTTATCTCCTTTAGTAGCAATTTCACCTACGCAAAAAAACCTAAACTCAGGATGATCTTTAAAAAGGTTAGCAAGTTTTATAAACTTATCTACTCCCTTTTCAGGCACGATTCTTCCTACGAAAAAAATGTTTTTTTGATTTGGCACTTTTTCTATTTTTTTTCTTAAATCCTCTTTTTGAGCCCTTGCTGTCAAAAATTTTTTTAAATCCACCCCGTTGTAAACAGTTTTAAAAACTTTTGCCTTTAAAAACTTTTTGTATTCCCTTGTTAAAAAGTTACTTACTCCAATAAAACAATCTACCTCAGGAAAAGTAGAATCTATTTTGGAGCTCATGTTGTGCATGTGAAGCACTACTTTAACAAATGGAAGTTTCTTTCTAACTTTCAAAATAAGTTCTTTTGAATTATAGTAATTGTGGATGTGTAAAATATCTGGCTTTATCTTTTTTAGCAGTTTAAAAATTCTGTCATTATAAGAATACACATCCCAGCCAAGAATTTTTTTAAACACTCTGGTATAAAGTTTACCAAAGTTGATACGATAAAAAAACACTCCGTCTTTAAACTCTCTTTTGGGGTGGAAATTGCTTCCTATAGAAATTACATGGGGTTGATACCGAAGAAGTCTTTTACAGACCTCATAAATCCATGTTTCAACAGCTGCTCCTTTTATAGGAGGCACAGGGTGCCAGGGACCTGCTATCATAACAACTTTTTTCATGATTGACTCCTAATCATTTTAACAAACTTCCTTGCAATTTTATCCCAACTGAAATTTTGTTCCACGAAACTTCTTGCGTTTTTACCAAGGTTTTCTCTTAATTCATAGGCACGTCTTATTTTTTTTTCAAGCTCCTCCACATTTCCCTTTTTAAAGAGAAATCCATTCCAGCCTTCTTTAATAAGTTCTTTTATTCCTCCGCTTTTGCTTCCGACAACAGGAAGACCACAGCTCATTGCCTCAATTACTGTAATTCCAAATGCTTCGTGCCCTATGCTTGGTTGAATAAATACATCCCCGAGAAGATAAAAAACTGGGAGGTCCTTATGAGGTTTTTTCCCAAGGAAAAATACCCGTTTTTCAACACCGAGCTCTCTTGCAAGTTCTTTCAGCTTTGGAAGATACTCACCGTCTCCTATAAGCACATACACAAACTCTTCCTCAAGCTCTTTTAAGGCTTTTATTACCAGCTGATATCCTTTCCAACCAACTACCCGTCCTACAGTTAACAATACCTTCTTTTCCGCAATTCCCAACTTTCTCTTCATATTTGCTGAAATCTCTGGATTAGGCCTAAATTCCTCTGGATTAACTCCGTTTGGCAAAATTTTTACTTCTTCTCTTTTATATCTATTTTTTATAATTTCAGCATTAGCTCTACTTACAGAAAACATAAGATCTATGCTTTTAGAAAACCTCTTATCAAACCACCAAAAGTCTTCTCCACCAGAAATAAATACTGTGGTGCACTGGGGATGAAATTTTTTTATGTATTTTGTTGCAAAAAAGTCAAAGGGTTTTAATACGACAAGTACATCAAAGGAAATTTGCTTTAGGTACTTCTTTGCATGAAAGAAAAAGCTAAGTCTCTCCATAAATTTTCTAAATCTTCTACCAAAATCAGGAAATTTTTCTCTTTCTCTAAAATCAAAAGTCTTTATTTTTAGCTCTGGATATTTTATTTCCTCTCCCTTACCAGTTAATAGCTCAACTTTATGTCCAAGTTGAGAAAGAGCCCTCCCCATTTCCCAGCAAAAAGTCTCTATTCCTCCAATCTTAACGGCAGTGGTTACATTGTATAAACAGATCTTCATTTTTCTAAAAGCTCCCTCACAGCCTTTTCTACCTCTTCTACAGAAATCAGCTTCATTGCTTCTTGTGAGCTCTTTTTTCTATCCTTTGCAAGCCACTTTAATCCTTCAGGTTTAAAAATTACTTTATGAAGATGAAGGTCCTGAATAGGACCTGTTTCTTCTGGAAGACTTAAGGCAAAAAGACT
>CAZQIW010000119.1:0-4427 GCA_964593845.1 uncultured Thermodesulfatator sp.
AAATTATGGAAAAAGAAAAAATAGAAGAGTATCTTAAAGTTCTTGCCTGCCCTAAGTGTAAAAGTGATTTAGATTATAAAATACATGAAAAAAAAGAAGGTTTTTACTGTAAAAAATGCAAACTCTTTTATCCTATTGTGGAAGATATTCCTGTGATGCTCATAGATGAGGCTATAAGTATTGATTTAGATTGAGCAATGAGTCATCCTCAATCCCCTTCTCCTCAACTTTTTTTTCTTGCTATTACAGGACCAGATCCAGAGCTCTGGAAAAAAGTAATTCTTGATTTGGAGCCAGATTTAGGAAAGGTTATTTTGTCTTCTGAAATTTTTGATTTTTCTGCCTTTACCTCTTATTATGCCAAAGAAATGGGGAATAACTTAAAAAAATGCTTTTATTTTTTTGAAAAACTTAAAGAACCAGAGTTTTTAATAGAATTAAAACATAAATGTTATCAGATTGAAAGAAGATTTGCCACTCTTTCTGGAAATAGAAGGGTTAACATAGATCCAGGATATTTAGGGCTTTCTAAGATTGTGCTTTCTACTTTTAAGGACTTTTCTCATAGAATTTATCTTGGAAAAAGTGTCTTTGCAGAGGTAACTTTAATTTTTAAGGATAAAAGCTTTAGAGAACTTCCCTGGACATATCCGGATTATAAACAACCACAAATTATTTCTCTTTTTAATGCTGCAAGGCAGTGGTATAAAAATAAACTAAAGGAAATAAGTTGCTTATAGACAGGTTTGGAAGAAAAATAGATTATTTAAGAATATCTGTAACGGATAGATGTAACTTTAGGTGTATTTACTGTGTAACTCATAAAGACTGGAAATACATTCCCCATGAAGAGATTCTTAGGTTTGAAGAAATTTTGGAAATAGTAAAAGCAGGAATAAAGCTGGGAATAAAACGGGTAAGAATCACTGGAGGAGAGCCTCTTGTAAGAAAAAATATAGAGTTTTTAATAGAAAAATTGTGTGAATTTCCTGAACTTAAGGATGTAAGTTTAACTACTAATGGATATTTCTTAGAAGAGCTGGGAGAGAAACTTAGAAGAGCTGGGTTGAGAAGGATCAATATAAGCCTGGATACTTTAAATAAAGAAAAATTTAAGAAGCTTACAGGGGTTGATGGATTTGAAAAGGTGAGAAGAGGGATAGATTTAGCTTTGGAATTAGGATTTAAGCCAGTTAAAATTAATGTGGTGGTAATAAAAGGATTTAATGATGATGAGGTGGTGGAGCTTGCTAAACTTACTTTGGAAAAGCCTGTAGAAGTAAGATTTATTGAGTTTATGCCTATAGGAAAAAATCCTCTTTGGGATGAAAAAAATATTTTTCCTGCAGAAGAAATAAAAAAAAGATTGAAAGAATTTGCTCCTTTGATTTCAGTATCTTCCTTGGGAGGAGGTCCTGCTGAGGTATTTAAATGGGAAGGAGCTCTTGGAAAAATAGGCTTGATTTCTCCCGTAACCAGACCTTTCTGTTCCAGGTGTAATAGGTTAAGAATAACTGCTGATGGAAAATTAAGACCTTGTCTTTTTTCAGATTTTGAAATAAATTTAAAGCCTGTGATCAGAGAAGGGAGAGGAACTCTTGAGGAGGCTTTTAAAAAAGCTGTAGCTTTCAAACCAGAAAAACATCATTTAAACTTTACTGAGAAATTTATGAGAGCTATAGGAGGTTAAATGCAGAAGGGGAGAGAAAAAAGAGGAAAAAATGGGAAACCTAAGGAATTACAGGTTTGGCTTAGTTCTGGTGTGACAAAAAAGGGTTTTCCTGATACCGCTATAAAACTTTATAAACCTCTTCCTAAGGGAACCTATGTGCTGGTAGAGCTTCCCGAAGGAAGAAAAGAAGTATTTATTCTTACTGAGGTTTCCTATAGGATTCCCTTTGATATAGAAGGAATTCCAGTAGTATTGAGAAAAGCTAATCCCAAAGAGATAAAGGAGTTTGAAAGAAGACTTGAGCTTGAAGAAAAGGGAAAAGAATTTTGCATTCAGTTTGCCAAAGAATTAGGACTTGAAATGAATCTGGTAAGGGTAGATTGTTTTTTTGATCGCAGTAAAATCATTTTTTACTACACTGCAGATGGAAGAATAGACTTCAGGCAGCTGGTAAAAGAACTTGCTCGTGCTTTAAGAATGAGAATTGAGATGCGTCAAATAGGAGTGAGAAATGAGACTGCTTTGATTGGAGGTATTGGATATTGTGGAAGAGAGTTTTGTTGTGCCAGATTTTTAAAGCGCTTTACCCCTCTTTCTATAAAAATGGCAAAAGAACAGAGTCTGATACTTGATCCCAATAAAATTTCAGGACCATGTGGGAGACTCCTCTGCTGTTTAGCTTATGAAATGGAGGTGTATAAAGAATTTTTAGAAAATTTACCAAGGCTTGGTAATAAAATTAAGATAAATGGCGAGTCTTATAAAATCCTAAAATACAATATTTTTCAGAAGATTGCTTATTTAGAAAATAAGGAGGGAACTGTTGTGCAGATTCCTGTTGAAGAAATTAAATCTTTTATAGAAGAACATCAGGAAGAGGCACCTACTGATGAATCTCTTAAAACCTTAGAGGAGGATTAAGGCTATGAAGATTTATTTAACCACTCCAATTTATTATGTAAATGCCTATCCTCATTTAGGTCATGCTTATACCACCATTATAGTGGATGGAGTTGCAAGATTTTACAGACTAAAAAACTGGGAGGTCTTTTTTTTAACAGGAACTGATGAGCACGGAGATAAAATTCAAAAGTCTGCCAAGGATAAGGGAAAAGATCCTCAAACTTTTGTAGATGAAATCAGTGCTGCTTTTAAAAGCTGCTGGGATTACTTTGGTTTGAGTTATAATAAGTTTATTCGCACCACTTATTCTGAACATAAAAAAGTGGTGCAGTATGTATTACAGAAGCTCTATGAAAAAGGAGAGATATACTTGGATGAATATGAGGGGTTTTATTGTTTTGGATGCGAGAGATTTTTAACTCCCAAAGAACTTGATGAAGAGGGAAAATGCAGGGATCATAAAACTTTTCCAGAGCGTATTAAAGAAAAAAATTACTTTTTTAATCTGGAAAAGTATAGAAGCTGGCTAAAGGATTATCTGCATAAAAACGATCTAATTTATCCAGAATTTTATAAGGAAGAAGTTTTAAATATGCTGGAAGAGGAACTTCCTCCTTTATGCATTTCCCGTCCCAAAAAAAGGCTTTCCTGGGGAATAGAACTCCCTTTTGATCCTGATTATGTAACTTATGTATGGTTTGATGCACTTCTTAATTATTTAACAGGCATAGGTTATCCAGAAAACCCTCAATGGAAAGATTGGTGGAGCAATGCTCATCATATTATAGCTAAGGATATTCTAAAACCACATGCCATTTACTGGCCTATTATGCTTAAAGCCCTTGATATTCCTGTTTATAAAAAACTCTTTGTCCACGGCTACTGGCTGATGAATAAACTGAAGATGTCAAAATCCATAGGAAATATTGTAGATCCATCAGAACTGGCGAAAAAATTTGGTAAGGATCAGTTAAGATATTTTCTTTTTAGAGAAATGGCTTTTGGTTATGATGGAGAATTCAGTCTGGAAGCCTTTATTACAAGGATTAATGCCGATCTGGCAAATGATTATGGAAATCTAATCTACAGGACCTTAAACCTTGTGGAAAAATACTTTGAGGGTAAGGTGCCTCCTTTAAGAAATCTCTCAGAAGAAGATAAAGCTTACTTAACATCGGTGGAAAATGCCTTAAAAGAGTATGAAAAGCATTTTGCAAAGTTTGAATTTCATAGAGCACTTGAAAAGTTGTGGGAGGCTATAAGAGAAGGAAATGTATATATAGACCGCAAGGCACCCTGGAGCGAGATAAAAAAAGGGAACAAAGCTGGGGCAGCTACTACTTTAAGGGTTTTGCTTGAGGTTCTTAAAAGTTTTGCCATAGCACTTTATCCTGTAATGCCAGATAGCTCCCAGACTCTTTTAAAGAATTTGTCCTATGAGAAGTCTTTGTCTCTTGAAAATGCTTTTAATTTTGAAGCCCTTGAAGAAGGAGCTAAAGTAATCAAAGGCAAGCCCTTGTTTCCGAGAATAGAGGAAAAACTTGAAAAAGGAAAGGAGAAAGAGATGAAAGAAACAAAAGAAGAAAAAGAAATTACCTTATCTATTGAAGAATTCCAGAAGTGGGATTTAAGAATAGCAAAAATTGTTTCAGCAGAGAGAGTTCCTGGCACAGATAGACTTTTAAAACTTGAGGTCCTCTGCCCTGAAAAAAGACAGGTTGTTTCTGGAATAGCTGAATATTACAAACCAGAAGAACTCATAGGAAAAGAAGTGGTGCTGGTTGCCAATTTAAAACCTGCTAAAATAAGAGGAGTATTGTCTCAGGGAATGATCCTTGCTGCTAAAGATAAA
>CAZQIW010000120.1:0-4297 GCA_964593845.1 uncultured Thermodesulfatator sp.
ATGTCTCCACAGGCAAATACACCTTTTAAATTGGTTTGCATATTTCTATCCACTTTTACATAACTAAAAGTTTCTGGATCAAGCTCTATTCCCAGAGGAGCAAGTAATTCCAATGGACCTTTTGCTCCCTGCTCAATAAATATTCCATCCAGCTCAAGCAAAGTTCCGTCCTCAAATTCAAGCCCTTTTACTTCCTCCTCTCCTGCTATTGCAACAGGTTTTTTCTCAAGAATTTTTACATTTTTCTTAAGAAGTTCCTCTTTTACCTCTTCTGAAATCTCCTTTAAAGGATAAAAATAAACCTCACTTGCAAACTGTGTTAAAAATTTTGCGCCATGAATAGCTGCACTTCCATCTCCAATTACAGCAACTTTTTTTCCTTTATAAAACCAGGCATCACAATCCACACAATAAGAAACCCCCTTCCCTACAAACTTATCTTCTTCTTTAAATATTTTTTCTTTCTTTTTTACTCCCATAGCAAGAATAAGTGCAGAAGCTGTAAATAACTTTTCTTTTTCTGTAATAAGGGTATATCCATTTTCCTGAGGCTCAATCTTTACTATATCCTCTTCTACTATCTCCACACCAAATCTCTTTAACTGAGATATTCCTGCTTTAAGAAGCTCTATCCCTTTTACCTTTTTTTCAAAACCAAAATAATTCTCTACATCGGCATTAACCAGGGCACTTTCAAAAGGTTTACCAAAGGCAATAACCTTGTGTTTCCTTCTTCCAGCATGAATACCTGCCTGAATTCCTGCAGGACCAAGCCCTAAAATAGCTATTTCATAAATCTCACTCATTTAAAAACCTCCATTTTTTTAAGATGATTCTTCAGAATCAATCTTATCCTCTGTTTCTTCAGGGGTTAATTTTATCCTATATTCTTCAGTAAGCCAGCTATAAAGGTCTGCAAGTTTACACTCCTTGGAGCAAAAAGGTCTGTAAGGATTACCCTCCCAGAAAGTCTCTTTTTTACAAACCGGACATTTTATCTTTAATTTATCACCCATATAGCCCTGTCTTCAAAATAGGAAATTATTTTTTGACTTACTGATCCTAAAAAGAAACTCTTAAAAGTGCCTTTTCCTCTTCTTCCTATTACTACGGTACCAAATCCTTCTTTTTTAGCAAGTCTTATAATCTCTCCTGCAGGACCAAAAATTCCTCTTTTTATAATAAATCTGGGTTTATTTAAAGGCATCTGATTTTCTATTAAGGTATTTTTTAATCTAATGAAAAAATTTTTTGCTTGTGGATGTCTTACCTCTTCTATAAGCTCTTCTATAGTTCCATTAAATCCAGTTAAGTCAGAAAAGGGATAAAAGGTATGACAAAAGGTTACCTTTGCCTCTTTGTGAAAAGCCAAGATAAAACTGATATAATCTGCCAATTTCAACCCTGGTTCTCCTAAATCTAAGGCTACCAGAAATTTTTTATTCCAGCTCTTACCTCTTATTAACCAAACTGGAAAGGAACTGCTATGTATAAGCTTGTGAGTAACCCCTCCCAGAATAAAAGTGCTTATTTTAGAAAGACCTCTTCTCCCCACCACGATAGCATCGTATAAATTCTCATTAGCTATACGTAATATATCCTGAACTATTTCTCCATATCTAAAAACCACTTTGGTATAAATATTTCCTTTAATCTTAGTTTTTAAACTTTCCCCAACCTCTTTAAGCTCCTTTTCGGCTTTAATATAAAGCTCTTTTGCCTTTTTTTCCATATCCTCTTCTTGAGTAAATTTTTTCATTAAACTAATTTCTTTTTTAGCATAGGTTTCAGGATGTTCTATTATTTTTAATAAAGTTACTTCTATAGAAGTTTTTTCAAAAACCTGTTTTAAATAAGATAAAGCTTTATAACTGGCTGGACTACCATCATAACACAAAAGAACATGAGGAATTATTTTTGAATCTTTTTTCATATCTAAAGAAACTCTTTTTTAGCTCTTTGGATCTGATCTTTTACAGCGTTAAATCCTGTTCCTCCTAAAATTTCCCTTCTTTTTATAGCATTTTCTATAGTTAACCATTTATATACATCTTCTTCAATCACCTCTGCAAACTTTTTAAACTCCTCAAGAGTTAATTCTTCAAGTTTTTTATTATTTTTTTCGGCATAAAGCACAATTTCTCCTGTAATATGATGAGCTTTTCTAAAAGGGATACCTTTTAAAACCAGATAATCTGCAAGCTCAGTAGCAAGAAGATAACCTTTATTAAGATGCTTTTCTATGTTTTCCTTTTTAACTTTAAGCCCATCTATCATTAAAGCCATCATTTTTAAAGAAGCTAAGGTCGTATCCAGAGCCTCAAAGATAGGCGGTTTATCTTCCTGAAGATCCCTGTTATAACTCAGAGGCAAACCTTTAATCAGAACCATTAGCTTGGTAAGATTTCCCACCACCGAGGCACTTTTACCACGGATGAGTTCTGCTGCATCAGGATTTTTCTTTTGCGGCATAATGGAACTACCAGTGCAAAGCTTATCCGGAAGATCTATAAAATCAAATTCCTGGCTCATCCAGATAATAATTTCTTCACACCATCTTGAAAGATCAAGCATAATAAGGCTTAAAATAAAAGCCAGTTCTAAAATAAAGTCTCTTGAGCTTACAGCAAAGACGCTATTTTGTGTGGGTTCTTTAAAACCCAGCTTTTTAGCTATTTTTTTCCTGTCTAAAATAAAACCACAACCTGCAAAAGCAGAACTTCCAAGAGGACAAAGCTTAAGCCTTTTTTCATAATCAGAAAGCCTTTCCAAGTGAAGCCTCATCATCTCATAATAAGCCATTATCCAGTGAGAAAAAAGGACGGGTTGAGCATGTTGCAAATGAGTAAAACCTGGCATTACAACTCCATAATATTCTTCAGCCTTGAGTATAATGGCTTTTATCAAGTTTTTAAGCTCTTTTTTAAGAACTTTTACCTTATCCATTAAATAAAGTCTTAAATCAGTTACTACCTGTTCGTTTCTGCTTCTTCCTGTATGAAGTTTATAAGCTACCTCCCCTATTTTTTCATAAAGCGCCTTTTCTATGTTCATGTGAACATCTTCATATTCTTTGCGAAAGACAAAAGTGCCTTTTTTAATCTCCTTTTCTATTTCTTTAAGTCCTTTAGAAATGAGTTGATATTCTGAGTCTGTAAGCACCCCAGCTTCGGTTAAAGCCTGAGCATAGGCAAGACTTGCTTTTATTTCGTAAAGAGCAAGGCAGGAATCAAAAGAAACAGATTCACTAAAGTCTTCAAAAAATTTATCTGTTTCTTCTTGAAAACGCCCGCCCCAGGGTTTTTCTTTACTCATTTTAAAGTAACCCATACTTCCTTAACACCTCTGCAACTCTCGTGTCCTCTCTTGCTAATTCCCTGAATACCTCTATAACCTTCCTTAACTTCCCTTCCCTCTCTATCTCATCTACTGCCTCCTCCCTCGCCTTCCTTATTATCGTCCTCCTGTCCCAATACGCAAATCCCTTCCCCCAATACCTATACCCCTCCATTTCCTCTATTTTATCATGTAAAAAATTCTTTGCAAAAATTGAAAAAGTATAAAACTAACCTATAAAATGCTTGAGAATCGCAAAAAATGAAGAAATTAAAACTATCGTTTGACTCCCTATCAGAGCAACAACCCACTTGATGGTTGAAAGTTTAACCTGTTCTATTTCTTTTGAAAGCCTTAGCTCGGTCTCTTTTAGCTCTTTGCGAACTTGTTCTACCTCAAGTTTTACCTGCTCTATTTTTTCTGTAAATTCTAATCTCATTTGCTCTATTTCTTTGGTAAGTTTTAACTCGGTTTCCTTTAACTCCTTACGAATCTGTTCTATCTCCTTATTGAGTCTTAACTCGGTTTCCTTTAACTCCTTACGAACCTGTTCTATCTCCTTAGTTAGCTTTAGCTCTGTCTCTGAAAGGTCTTTTTTGGTCGTTACTTCAAGTATCTGAGGATATCTTTTCTCAAGTTCCTCAAAGGCTTCAGCTAAAAGCTTTGCTTTTTCTTCTCCATATTCCCTGAAGGCTTTATAAATTTTTAAAGCATAGCCCATTCTTTCCTCCTTTACTGGCTCCTGGCTTCCTTAAAACTGTTTGATTTATCTTAATACTCAAGCAACTTCTCTTATCGTCCTCCTGTCCCAATACGCAAATCCCTTCCTCCAATACCTATACCCCTCCTGCTATTACCTCTATTTTATCATGTAAAAAATTCTTTGCAAAAATTGAAGAGGGTGTTTAAAAAATATTTTTTGATTGAAAAAAAATTGTAGCGACGGGCTTTATGCCCGCCT
>CAZQIW010000121.1:0-4233 GCA_964593845.1 uncultured Thermodesulfatator sp.
TACATAATTAAATTTTTTATGAAATCCTTATTGCTGATAAGACATGGAGAAGTAAAAGGTTTTAAGGAAGTTCTTTATGGGCAGACGGATTTATCTCTTTCTGAAAAAGGGAAAAGGAATTCCAGAAGATTGGCTGAAGCTCTATCTAAGTTTGAGATAAAAACAATTTATACAAGTCCATTAAAACGCTGCCTCTATCCTGCAGAAATTCTTTCTAAAAAATTAAAACTTCCACTTCAGATAAGAGAAGAATTAAAAGAAATCAACTTTGGAAAATGGACAGGCAAAACCTGGAAAGAACTTACAGAAAATCCTGATTTTTGGAAGTTTTATAAAGATGAAAATTTTAAAGCTCCAGAGGGAGAATCTCTTAAAGATCTAAGAAATAGAGCTAAAAGATTTTTAGAAGATTTTAAAAAAGAAGCACCACCTGGTTTGACTGTGGTTTTTACACATGCAGGAACTATAAGAGCTATTTTTGTTGAAATCTTCAATCTCCCCACTTCTCAGTTTTTTAACATGGAAGTGTTTCCTCTTAAAATTAACCTCTTTGATTTTTATCCTGATGGAATAGCAGTTTTAAAACTTTGGAATGCTGAAACCTGGAGTTTAAAAAGACTTTTAAAATAATGGTAAAAATATGGTAATTATTTGAAAATTTTATTGACAAAAAATTTATTGCTTTTAAATACTAAGTCAAAATTTAATCAGAAAAGGGGGAGGAAAATGCAGGACTCTATTCAGGTTAAGATTGAACCTTTAAAAGAAGAGTTTTTTAGTAAAGCCTGGGCAAGGCTTGATAATCTTATAAAACCAAAGAAAAGTCTGGGAAGACTTGAAGAAGTGGCAGCAAGGCTGGTAGCAATTTATGAAAATCTTTTTCCTGAGATAAAGAAAAAAATTATACTTGTTTTTGCAGGGGATCACGGAGTGGTGGAAGAAAGAGTTTCTGCCTATCCCAAGGAAGTTACTCCTCAAATGGTTTATAACTTTCTTAGAGGAACTGCGGGTATAAATGTTCTTGCAAGGCATGTGGGAGCTGATGTCTGGGTTACAGATGTAGGAGTGGATTATGATTTTGGAAATCTTGAGGGGCTTATTCACAAAAAAGTGGTTAAAGGAACGAAAAACTTTACTAAAGAACCTGCTATGACAAGAGAAGAGGCTATAAGGTGTATAAAGGCTGGAATGGAAGTAGCAAAAGAAGCTATAGAAAAAGGGTATAACCTTATTGGTATAGGTGATATGGGAATTGGAAATACCACTCCATCTGCAGCTATTACAGCAGTTATCACAGGAAGACCTGTAGAGGAGGTTACAGGAAGAGGCACAGGGATAAACGATGAGCTTTATCAAAACAAGATAGAAGTTATAAAAAGAGGAATAGAGCTTCATAAACCTGATCCAGAAGATGGAATAGATGTGCTCTCTAAAGTAGGGGGAGCTGAAATAGGAGCCTGTGCAGGAGTGGTTTTAGCCTGTGCTGAAAAAAGAATCCCTGTGGTTATAGATGGCTTTATTACCTCGGCAGGGGCTTTAATTGCTTATAAAATAAATCCTCTTGTAAAAGAATACATGATTGCCTCTCATCAGTCTGAGGAAATTGGGCACAGAGCTATTTTAGAATATATTGGTATTAAACCTTTATTAAATTTAAATTTAAGACTTGGAGAAGGGACAGGGGCTGCTCTTGCTATGAATATAATTGAAGCAGGATTAAAAATTTATAAAGAAATGCTTACTTTTGAAGAAGCAGGAGTCTCAACCTCTATTATTTAGAATCCCATGCTAAAACCTTTGCTTTTAGCCTTTTCTTTTTTAACAAGAATTCCTGTTAGAACAGGAGAAATTACGGAAAGAGATCTGGGACGCTCTATAACCTATTTTCCATTGGTTGGAGCCTTTGAAGGATTTTTCTGTTCTTTAAGTATTTTTTTGCTTTTTAAATATCTTTCTTCTGAAATTTTAGCACTTTTAAGTTTACTTGTGCTGTTTCTAATTAGAGGAATTTTTCACTTGGATGGACTCTCAGACACTTTTGATGCCCTTTGTATAAAAAGCTCTGGAAACAGGGAAAAGGATATAGAAAAAAGATTAAGAATAATGAAAGATAGCACTGTAGGGGTAGGAGGAGTTTGGGCTGTTACCATGGATTTACTTATTAAATTTACATTAATTAAAGAAATAATTGAGCATGGTAATTTCTTTATGGCTCTTATTTTAACCTATGCATTTTCCCGCTGGGCTATCATTCCAGTGATGTATTTAGGGAAGCCTGCAAAGACTTCAGGACTGGGGTATTTATTAATAAAAAATCTTAGTTTAAAAGAGGTTGTTTTTAGTTTTTTTCTGATTTTTTTACTCTGGATAACCGTTTGCTGGGAATTTTACAAAGATTTAAAAATTCTTTACTTTTTTCTCATTATTTTAGCTCTTTTTTTAATCGGGTTTTTATTTAAAAAGATTTTTGAAAAACTTTTTGCAGGGCTTACAGGAGATAATCTGGGAGCTCTGGTAGAAATTTTTGAAATTTTGCTTTTAATTTTCTGGAGAGTTTATGGCTAAAGCTTTAATGATAGTGGGAACTTCTTCAGGGGCAGGGAAATCCCTTTTAGTAACTGCCTTAGGAAGGCTCGCTTTAAGAAGGGGATTTAAAGTTGCTCCTTTTAAGGCTCAGAATATGAGCCTGCAAAGTTACATTACTCTTGATGGAGGAGAAATTGGTCTTGCTCAGGCTCTTCAGGCAAAAGCCTGTGGAACCCTCCCAGAAGTTCACTTTAATCCTATTTTACTTAAAACAGAGGGCAAGCAAGGCTCTCAGGTAATTCTCCATGGAAAAGTTTATAAAACCCTTAAACCTCAAGAATATTATCAGGAAAGGGATAAGCTCTGGGAATATGTAAAAACCTCTCTGGAATATCTTTTTCAGAAATATGATCTTTTAGTAATTGAGGGAGCTGGAAGCCCTGCAGAAATTAATCTTCTTGATGTGGATATAGTTAATATGAAAGTTGCCGAGTATTTAAATGCTCCAGTTCTCCTTGTAGGAGATATAGATAAAGGCGGAGTTTTTGCATCTCTTTATGGGACTATGGAACTTTTAAAACTTTATAAAAACCCCTGGTTTTCATTGATAAAAGGTTTTATCATTAATAAGTTTCGTGGAGATGTGGAGATCTTACTCCCTGGTATAAAGAAGTTAGAAAATTTGACTTCTAAAAAGTGCTATGGGATTCTGCCTTATCTTGAAGATCACGGAATTTCTGAAGAAGATGGTTTTAGTCTGCCAAGCAGAAGAGAGTTTCTGGCAAAAGGAAAAGAGACTGTTAAAATTACAGTTTTGAGACTTAAGTATATTTCTAACTTTTATGATTTTGACCCTTTTAGATGGGAGCCTGATGTTGAGCTGGTTTATTCTTTAAGACCTGAAGATATTGTGAATGCTGATGTAGTAATAATACCAGGAAGTAAAAAAACTGTTGAAGATCTCACAATTCTTAAAAACCTGAAGACAAAAGAAATTTTAAAAGAGGCTTTAAAAAGAGGAGCTGAGCTTGTGGGAATTTGTGGAGGATTTCAGATGCTTGGTAAAACTATTAAAGATCCTTTTCAAGTGGAAAGCTCTCAAAAAGAAATAAAAGCCTCTGGTTTTTTGGAGGTGGAAACCGAGTTTTATCCAGAAAAAATCACCACTCAGGTTGAGGCTGAAAGTCTCATGGAAAAAGATTTTCAGAAACTCTGGGGTTATGAAATTCACATGGGAAGAACAGTGGGAGATTTAAATCTTTTTAAGATTAAGAGACTTGCTACAGGAGAGGAAGCACTTGATGGTTCAAGCAAAGGGAATGTCTGGGGAACCTATTTGCATGGAATTTTTCATAACGATTCCTTTAGAAGAGATTTAATTAATCGGCACAGGATTAAAAAAGGTTTAAAGCCTGTAGAGTTTACTTATTCTTATAATGAATTTCTGGAAGCACAGATTGATTTTCTTGCAAACTTTGTGGAAAGACATCTGGAAATAGAAAGGATTTTTGAGTTGGTAGAATGAAATTTTTTACAAAATTAAAAAATACCATGGATAAAGGTGAGATTTATTTTTGCCTAATATATTGGGAGGGCATAAAGCCCTCCGCTACAAAAATGGAAATATTAAATACCATGTGTAGTGGCGGGATTTATTCCCGCCTGAAAAATTTAGGAGGGCATAAAGCCCTCCGCTACAAAAATGGG
>CAZQIW010000122.1:0-4218 GCA_964593845.1 uncultured Thermodesulfatator sp.
ATCATGTGTCGCTATGTGTTAATATATTTTTCAGAAGACACAAAGAAAAAGGTTCTTCGTGATGTATGGAACTGTTTAAAACCTGGTGGTTATTTATTTTTGGGTGCTACGGAAGTTCCTCCTGTGAGATTTCCCGATATGGAGAAAAAAGTTCTGGGAAAAACAGTTTGTTATTATAAAAAAGAGATGAGAAAATGAGGACTTACAGGAAGTATTTTGAAAAAATATTTTTAGGATTTTGAAAAACTGCGGAGTGAAAAATTTGACTTTTTAAATGATAAAAATAAAATATAACCTTAGTAAAAAGATAAAAAGTAAAGAAAAAAGGGAGGATAAAGATGGTAAAGCCTAAGAAATTTTTTGAAAATTTATCTTTAAATCAAAAAGTTTTTTTAACAGTTCTTATTAGTGTGCTTCTGGTTTATTCAGCAGTAGCTCTTACTCTTTTTTTGTATATAAAACATGTAATTAAAAATAACAGAATTAATGATTTAAAAAAGCAAAATTATTTTATTTACCAACAAGTAGCTTATTTAGATAAAAGATTGAGAGAGGAGATAAAACAGGCAATTGATTGTTTTATTTCTCTTTATCCTCCCAAACCAGAAAATGTAGTAGCAAATTTTAAAGTTGTCCAACAATATACCAAGCTTACAGGAAATATAGCTACTATTTTTAAAAGAGAAGGAGATGATTTTGTGAGAATAGCTACATCTCTTAAAAAAGAAGATGGTAGTTTTGCAGTAGGAACTTATTTAGGAAAAAATCATCCAGGCTATCAACTTCTTATAAAGGGTAAACCTTACATTGGAAGAGCCAGGCTTTTTGGAAGAGATTATATAACTTATTATTATCCTGTTAAAAATGAAAAAGGAGAAGTAGTAGGTATATTTTTTGTTGGTAAAGATTTTACTGAGTGTTTAGCTTTTTTTAAAAGCAAGATAAAGTCTTTTAAATTTTGCAAAACAGGATATACATATATAATAGATGTTTCTAAAAAAACTCAGCCAGTGTTTGTAGTGCATCCTGCATTGGAAAAAAAGAATCCTCTTTATTTAAAAGATAAAGAAGGGAATTTTTATATAAGAGAAATAATTGCTAAAAAAAATGGAGTGATTTACTATAGAGGAGAAGATGAGCATTATGGTATTATGGGGTGGATTTACAGAATTTTTGTTTTTACTCCAGGAACCAGAATTGCTGTGTTTAGCACTTATGAACCCTGGAAATGGGTTATAGTAAATGATTGTTATGTAAGTGAGCTTTTAGCAGGTTTAAAATGGATTCACAATTTAGAGTGGGTTATTAATATACTGGCAACTCTGGTTGTAGTAATAGCAGTGTATGTGGTTACTGGAAAAACCCTTTCTTCTCTGCGAATTTTTGAAAGTCTTACTCAATCTTTGAAAAATTCTATGGAAGAAATAAAAACAAAAACAGATGAACAAAATGTATTAACTTCTCAAATAGCTACAGCTATAGAAGAAATGACAGTAACTATTGGAGATATTGCTAAGAATACAGCAAATGTTTCTGATCTTGCAGGAGTAAATGTTACAGAAGCTCAAAAAGGAAAAGAAGTAGCTGATGAAATAGTGGAGACAGTGACAAGGACTGGTAGAAAAACTACAGCATTGAAAGAGGTAATAAATAGATTTAATAGTGAATTTTATAAGATTACAGATGTAGTAAGACTTATTAAAGAAATTGCAGATCAGACTAACTTACTTGCTTTAAATGCTACTATTGAGGCAGCAAGAGCAGGAGAACATGGTAAAGGTTTTGCAGTAGTAGCAGAAGAAATAAGAAGACTTGCCGAGAGAACTCTAAAAGCTACTGAAGAGATTTCAAATACTATTAATCAGCTACAAAAAGATTCTAAGGAAAATTTAGTAAAAATAAATGAGACTGTTTCTGAAATGGAACAGGTTTTGACAGTTATTGAAAAGATAAAAGTTGCATTGGATAAAATTGTAGAATCTTCTGAGAATGTTAAAAATGGAATAGAAGAGATTGTGTTGACTACAGAACAACAAAAATTGGCAAGCGATGATATTACCAAAGCTACTCATGAACTCAACAATTTTACTACTCAGATTAAAAAATTAGTAGATGAATTATTGCAGAAGACTTTTGAAACTCGGAGGATTACTTTACAAATATTGGAAGGAAAAAAGGGGATTAATAATTCTTAGTAAAATAGAAAGGAGGATGCGATGAATGCCAAGGCAGTGGCAGAATCTGTAAAAAAAGCGGCAGAAGAGGTTGTAGGCATGTATTTAATGAAACAGCCAGTGTTAAAGGAGACAAAGGTAAAGCAGGATTTAGGAGGATTTAAAGATATTTCTGTAATTATTGGATTGGCTTCTGAAAAACTTGAGGGAGTATTTATTGTTAGTTATGATAAAAGGATTATATTTGAATTTATGAAAAATATGTTAGGAGAAGAGGTTAACGAGATTAACCAAGAAGTAATAGATGCAAGTGGAGAGCTTACCAATCAGATGAGTGGAGTTTTCAGAAGGGAACTTGAAAAAACTGGATTAAAACTGGAAGGGTCAACCCCTTCTATAGTTACTGGACAGGAACATAAAATAGAAATACCAAGCAAAATCCCAAGAATGTCTTTTTTGTATCAAATTGATGGAGATAAAGAATTAATAATAGAATTTGGATTGACTAAAAAGTCTTAAAAGTTTAAAAAAATAGAAAGGGGGGATTTAAGATGGCAAGGTTTTTTAATTTAGGACTTAGGATGTGGATTTCCTTTTTAGGTATTGCTGCAGTATTATTTTTTATTTGTGGTTATACCTTTTTTTCTTTTATTAAACTTCAAAATACTTTAAAAAAAGCTGATAGAAACATTTACATAGTTCAACAAAGCACGAAATCTCTTTCTGAGATGAATTTAGAAAGACTTCAGGAGATTCAGAATGTTGTAAGAGAACTCAAAGAAGAACTTACATTGACTGAGGTAGCAGTGAGTAGATATGTAAAGATAATAATAGTAATTAGCTGTATAGCTATTATAGCAACTATTACAGGCAGTTTAAATATTAAAGCTATACTTGGAGCACTAAAAAGAGTTATTAGTTCTCTTACAGGATCTTCATCAACTTTAAGAAAGATTATTCATAACTTTGAAGAAAATGTAAAATTACAAACTGCAAAAACCTCTCAAATTGTATCTTCTGTGGAGGAAATGAATGTTTCTATAGCAGATATTAGTAAAAGTGTTAATGATGTTCTTGAGGCAAGTGTTTCTACTGCTGAAGTGGCTAAGGAGGGAGAAAATATAATTTTGAAAACTGCCAATGAAATAAAAGCTATAGATACAGCTTCAGAAAAACTTCAAAATACTATTCAATCCTTAGAAGAACATTCTAAAATGATAGAGAATGTTATTACTTTCATTAAAGATGTAGCAGAACAAACCAACTTACTGGCTTTAAATGCTACTATTGAAGCAGCAAGAGCAGGAGAACATGGTAAAAGCTTTGCCGTGGTAGCAGGAGAAATTAGAAAACTTGCCGAAAGAACCAACAAATCTACTGATGAAATAGCTGAGGTAATTAAAAAGATACAAAGTGTAGTGAATGAAGTTAAAAAAGAAGTGGAAGATGTTAATAAGAAGGTAGAAAGTGGTGTATCATTTTCTAATAAAGCTTCTCAAGTCCTTGAGGAAATAAGTGCTAAATCTGAAAAGCTTCAAGAGATGATTCAAAATATAACTTCAGAAGTGCAACAGATATCTACTGTTTCTTCTCAAATTACTCAGGATATAAGTGAAATAGCAGATGTTTCTAATAAATTTTTAGAAGGAATCCATGAAATTTCTAATACTTCAGAAGTTATTGCAAAATTAAGTTTGAATTTACAGGAAGAAATCACAGGTGAAGTTAATAATGGGTTAATTTCTACGAGTTTAGAAATATCAGCAGGGGCAAAAGAAACAGAACCTTGTGAGTTTCTGGAGACATGTCCTTTCTTTAAAAAATATCATGGTAATTTAGAAGTAATAAAAGCTGGATGGATAAATCTTTATTGTAAAAATAAAGCTAAATCAGAAGAGTGTGCAAGGAAAAGATTTAGGAAGGAAAAAGGAACGCCACCTCCAGACAATATGACTCCTATAGGCACTTTTATATAAAAATTATTATAGGAATGTAGGGGAGGGCTTTAAGCCCTCCCGAGAAGAATAAAATGCAGGGCGGGATT
>CAZQIW010000123.1:0-3964 GCA_964593845.1 uncultured Thermodesulfatator sp.
TGCCAAGCTTGCAGATGGATCTGTGATTGTAAGACAAGGAGATACAGCGGTTTTGGTAACAGCAGTAATGGGAGAAAACTTAGTTGAAGGAATAGATTTTGTTCCTCTTTCTGTAGATTACAGAGAACAAGCCTCTGCCTGGGGGAAAATTCCAGGGGGTTTTATAAAAAGAGAGGGGAAGCCCACCGATAGAGAAATCTTGGTTTCCCGTTTAATAGATCGTTCCATTAGACCACTTTTTCCTGATGGTTTCTTTTATGATGTAGTAGTTACAGCCCTTACCCTTTCTGCTGATGAAAAGTATGATCCAGATGTTCTTGCTATGGTGGGAGCTTCAGCAAGCTTACATCTTTCCAAAATACCCTTTGAAGGTCCTATAGCAGGGATAAGAATTGCCAGAGTTGAAGGAAAATTTGTAATAAATCCCACTTACGAAGAAAGACAAAATGCAGATTTAGATATAGTGGTTGCTTGCTCAAAAGATGCTATTGTAATGGTTGAAGGAGGAGCAAAGGAAGTAGAGGAAAGTGTTTTAACAGAAGCACTTTATTTAGCTTTAGAGAAATGTCAACCTCTTATAAAAGCTCAAGAAGAACTAAGGGAAAAGAAAGGAGTTCCTAAGGTAGAGGTAGAGGCTTTAACACTTCCAGAAGAGATTCACAAAAAACTTCAGGAATACTGCTATCCAAAAATTTTGGAGGCTTTAAATATTGCTGATAAGAGAAAAAGAAAAGAAGCACTTAATAAAATTTTAGAAGAATTTTTTGACGGACTTGAAGAAGAAACTAAAGAAGAGATTAATAAAGTAGCTTTGGGTTATTTTTATAAAAAATTAATTAGTAATATTTTAAGGGAAAAGCTTTTTAAAGAAGGTAAAAGGATAGATGGACGCACACCTGATGAAATAAGACCTATCAGCATAAAAATTCATCCTTTTGAAAGACCTCATGGAAGTGCTATTTTTACCCGTGGTCAAACCCAGGTTTTTGCAACAGTGACCCTTGGCTCCCGTGAAGAGGCTCAGTTAGTAGAAAGTATTTACGAAGGAGAAATTTTTAAAAGGTTTATGTTGCACTATAATTTTCCTCCTTTCTGCACAGGAGATGCCAGACCCTGGGGTCCTCCTCGTAGAAGAGAAATAGGGCATGGTGCCCTTGCTGAAAGAGCCTTGGAACCTTTTATACCTCCTGAGGAGGAATTTCCTTATATCATTCGTATTGTAGCAGATGTTCTGGAGTCTAATGGCTCATCTTCCATGGCAACAGTTTGTGCAGGCTCTTTAGCACTTTTTGACGCTGGAGTGCCTGTGAAAAAGCATGTAGCAGGAATTGCCATGGGACTTGTTGTGGAAGGAGATAAATATGTGGTTTTAACAGATATTCTGGGAGAAGAGGATCAGCTTGGTGATATGGATTTTAAAGTAGCAGGAACAAAAGAGGGAATTACAAGTATTCAAATGGATATAAAAATTAAAGGACTAAAAAAAGAAATAATGGAAGAAGCTCTTCAAAAAGCCAAAAAAGCCCGGCTTTACATTTTGGAAAAAATGTATGAAGCTATTCCAGAACCAAGGAAAGAACTTTCTCCTTATGCACCCAAGATAGAGATTATTACTGTGCCAGAAGATAAAGCCTTTTTAATTATAGGTCCTGGTGGAAAGACTGTAAAAGAAATAAGAGAAAAGACTAACACAGTTATCTGGGTGCTTGAAGGAGGAAAAGTTTCTATTACAGGACACAGTAAGGAAGATATAGAAGCAGCTAAAAGAGAGATAGAGAATATAATATGTGAAATAGAAGTTGGAAAAATTTATGAAGGTCGGATTACCAGAATAGAGCCTTATGGACTTTTTGTAGAGGTATGCCCTGGGAAAATTGGATTGTTACATATTTCTAAAATGCAAAGCCCACCAAGAGACCTTAAAACAGCTTATCACATAGGAGACATGATCAGAGTAAAGGTCTTAGAATTGGATGAATTGGGAAGACCAAGATTTACCACAATCTTTACAGAGGAAGAAGCACAAAATGCATAAAGAGGATTTATACTTTCAAAAAGTTGAAGAGACTTATAAGTTTTTAAAAGAAAAAGCACCTTTTAAACCTGATGTAATAATAACCTTAGGAACAGGTCTTTCTTCAATTGGAGACAGGGTTAATAAAGTAGCAGTATTTCCTTACAAAGAAATACCTAACTTTCCTGTCTCCACGGTAGAAACTCACAAAGGTCAACTTGTGTTTGGAATCTTAGAGGGAAAAAAAGTTGCAGTGCTTCAGGGAAGGTTTCACTATTACGAAGGATATTCCACTAAGGAGCTAACCTTTCCTTTAAGGGTCCTTACTCTTTTTAAACCTAAAATTTATATTGTATCAAATGCAGCAGGTGGTTTGAACTTAGAATTTAAATCTGGAGATATAATGCTCATTAAAGATCATATAAATTTAATTCCTGATAATCCTTTGAGAGGTCCTAATAAAGAGGAATGGGGACCAAGGTTTCCAGATATGTCCTGTGCTTATGATGCAGAATTGAGAAAATTATTTAAAAAGGTGGCTGAAGATATAGGAGAGGAGATAAGGGAAGGGGTTTATGTGGCAGTGCCAGGTCCAAGTTTAGAAACTCCTGCTGAAACCAGATTTTTAAGAATAATAGGAGCTGATGCTGTTGGAATGTCCACTGTGCCTGAGGTAATTGTAGCAGTTCATGCAGGTCTTAGAGTGCTTGGGCTTTCTGTTATTTCTAATGTAAATGATCCAGATAATTTTAAACCTATACTTTTTTCTGAAGTGGTGGAGCAGTCTAAAAAGGCAGAAAAAAGACTTGAAAAACTGGTAAAAGCCTTTTTAAAAGAACTGGTTTTATAAAAAGATGGCTAAATTATTAATTAATTACGCCCCTTTTGAAACACGGGTTGCACTTGTAGAGAATGGACAGTTAGTAGAGTTTTATGTAGAAAGACCTTCGGAAAAGGGACTTGTAGGGAATATTTACAAGGGAAGGGTTGTAAGGGTGGTTCCTGGGATCAATTCTGCTTTTCTTGACTTAGGGCTTGCAAGGACAGCCTTTCTTTTTGGCGATGATATAATGCCTTCTTCTGAAATAGACTGGGGCAAGGAAAATGTTGTTATAAGCAATTTGCACGAAGTTCTTAAAGAAGGTCAGGAGATTTTGGTTCAAGTTATAAAAGAGCCTATAGGAAATAAAGGTGCCAGAGTTTCCACTAATTTAACCTTACCTGGACATTATTTGGTTTATCTTCCCTATATGAACCGCATCGGGGTTTCAAGAAAGATAAAAGATGAAAAGGAAAGAACAAGGCTTAAAGAAATTGTAGAAAAGATTCGTCCTGAGAATACAGGGTGGATTATTAGAACAGCGGCTGTAGATGCAACTGAGGATGAAATAAGAACTGAAATGGACTTTTTGCTCTGCCTGTGGAATGAAATTAAAGAAAAGGCTGAAAAAGTAAGGGCACCTGCTCTGATTTATGAAGAACTTAATATAGCTCTTAGAGCTATAAGGGATCTTTTTAATAAAGAAATAACTTCTATAGTGGTTGATAACAGAGAGTTTTATCAGGAGATTAAAACCTTTCTTCAGAGGTATTTTCCGAATTTGGCTCCTTATGTAGAACTTTTTGAAGGAAGAGAAGATATTTTTGTTGCCCATGGAATTCAGATAGACATAAAAAAACTGCTTTCCCGAAAGGTGTGGCTTAAGTCTGGAGGATTTATTGTAATAGAACCCTGTGAGGCATTTACAGCTATTGATGTAAATACAGGAAGATACACAGGCACTAAAGAGCTTGAGGAGACAGTATTCAAAATAAACCTGGAAGCTGCTGAGGAAATAGCCTATCAGCTAAGATTGAGAAACATAGGTGGTTTAATTATTATAGATTTTATAGATATGGAGGATCCAGAACATCAGGAACTGGTGCTGCAAACTTTAAAAGAGGCTTTAA
>CAZQIW010000124.1:0-3924 GCA_964593845.1 uncultured Thermodesulfatator sp.
GTGCATGCAGGAGTTTTTATTTAATGTAAATGTCCCTACAAGAGTCGGTTTCCAAACACCCTTCACCAATCTTACTTTTGATCTTAAGCCTTCCAAACTTTACGCTAATTCTAATGTTATTATTGGTGGAAAACCACAAGATGCTGTATATGAGGAATTTCGTAAAGAAATGGCTATGATTAATCGTGCTTTTTGTGAACTTATGATGGAAGGAGATGCTAAAGGAAGAATTTTTACTTTCCCCATACCCACTTATAATATTACCAAAGATTTTGACTGGGATAATCCAGATTATGAGCCTCTCTGGGAAATGACCAGAAAGTATGGAATACCCTATTTTGCCAATTTTGTAAATTCTGATATGGATCCAGAAGATGCAAGAAGTATGTGTTGCAGGCTGCGTTTGGATCAGAGGGAATTACGCAAACGCGGAGGAGGACTTTTTGGAGCCAATCCTCTTACAGGTTCCATTGGTGTGGTTACTATAAATCTTCCGAGACTTGGCTATCTTTCTACATGTGAAGAGGAATTTTTTGAAAGACTGGAAGAGCTTATGGAACTCGCTAAAATCTCTCTTGAAATAAAACGCAAAGTTATTGAAGACTTTACTGAAAAAGGTCTTTATCCCTATTCCAGGGTTTACTTAGAGAGTATTAAACAGGTAAAAGGACAATATTGGGCTAATCACTTTTCTACCATTGGTGTTATTGGTATGAATGAGATGTGTGTCAACTTTCTTGGAAAGCCTATTTATGATCCTGATGCAAAGAAATTTGCTATAAAAGTTTTAAATTTTATGAGAGATAAAATTCGCGAATTTCAGGAAGAAACAGGTAATCTTTACAATCTTGAAGCTACTCCTGCTGAAGGAACGAGTTATAGACTTGCTAAAATAGATAAAAAGAAATTCCCGAGAATAAAAACTGCAGGCACAAATGAAGTTCCCTATTATACTAATTCCTGCCATCTTCCTGTAAATTATACTGATGATATTTTTGAAATTCTTGTGCATCAGGATGATCTTCAAATTCTATTTACAGGTGGAACAGTGGTTCATCTTTTTGTAGGAGAAGAGATTACAGATACCAAGATTATAAAAGAGCTGGTTAGAGCAATCGTGGAAAGATTTAGGTTGCCTTATTTTTCTATTACTCCAACTTTCTCCATCTGTCCTGTGCATGGTTATATTCCTGGAAGACACGATTTTTGTCCTTATCCTCATAGCGAAGAAGATTTACAAAAATACGGCATTGAAGTTGAGCTACCCATTACTGTGCTTTCTAAAATGCCAGCTAAGTCTTATAAAGAAATAAGTTAAAAAGGAGGGAAAATAAAATGTCAAAAGAAGAAACCAAAAAAGTAAAAGTAATTCCCTGTGAGGTATATTCCAGAGTGGTAGGATATTTTAGACCTGTTCAAAATTGGAATCCTGGAAAACAGCAAGAATTTAAAGAAAGAAAAACTGTAAAAATTGATAGCTACAAAAAAATTGCTACTTTAAAATAAAGTGCATTCATCAGGAAAAAGAAAAAAGTATAGCAAAAAGTTTGGTCCAGGAAAATGTGACTTTTGTGGAAAAGAACAACCCGTTTGTTATATTTGCAGCAAGTGTGGTTTTACAATCTGCCAGAGGTGTTTTATAGAAAATCAGAGGCTTTTTACAAGAAGTGGAGTTACCTGGGTTTGTCCCAACTGTCTTAACTGGGAAACTTTATAAAAGCTTTAAAAGTAAAGTTTTATACCTTTTCTAAAAATTCAACCACTTTTTCTCCATATTTTTCGTAAAAAGCTTTTACTTCATCTTCAGTTGGTGGCTCTATGTTTTCTGGCTCTTTTTTATCCACTTTTATAAGCATCATCCTTTGAATTTTCTTTTGAAAGAAAGTTACACAAAAGTAAAAATCTTTTTCATCTGTGTAATCAAAAACAAGTTCCAGTTCATCAAATTCTTCAAGGGACTCAGGAAGATGAGAATACTTAATGGAAAGCTTTTTAAGAAGCTCTTCAAGCTCCTCAGGTGTATTTACCTTTATCTCTTTTCCTGTAAATTTTTTTAACTCTTCCATATCTAACCTCCTCCTTTTAACTGTGTGAACTATTCCCTTGCAAGTCCAAGCTCTTTAGTTTTCTCTGCTACTACCCTTGCCACTTCTTCAACCACTTTTTTGTTAAAAATACTTGGAATTATATAATCCTCACTCAGCTCTTCCTCACTAATAACATAGGCTATTGCCCTTGCTGCAGCTAAGAAGACATCTTTATGCACTCCTTTAGCTCTTACCTTAAGCCAGCCTTTAAACAAGCCTGGAAATGCAAGCACATTATTTATCTGATTGGGATAATCCGATCTTCCTGTCGCCATAATTCTTACCAGTGGTAAAGCCAGTTCTGGAGAGATTTCAGGATCAGGATTAGATAAAGCAAATACTACTCTATCCTTGGACATTTTTTCTATATCTTCTGGTGTTAAAATGTTAGGTGCTGAAACTCCTATAAATACATCTGCTCCTTTAAGAGCATCAGAAAGGGTTCCTTTTATATTCTCTGGATTGGTTTTTCTGGCTATTTCTTCTTTGTAAGGATTCATATTAGGTCTTCCTTCATAAAGCACTCCTCTGCTATCGCAAACAATTATATTTTTCACACCATAATCAAGAAGCATATTAGTGATAGCTATTCCAGCAGCTCCTGCACCTGAAATTACTATTTTAAACTCTCTAATGTCTTTTTTTAATAATCTTCCCACATTTATAAGTGCTGCTAAAACTACAATCGCAGTGCCATGCTGATCATCGTGAAAAACAGGAATATCAAGCTCTTCTCTAAGCCTTTTTTCTATTTCAAAACACCTTGGAGCAGAAATATCTTCCAGATTTATTCCTCCAAAGGGAGCTGCTATTTTTTTAACAATGTTTACAAACTCCTCTATATCCTGGGTATTTATAGCAATAGGAAAAGCATCAACTCCACCAAATTCTTTAAAGAGCATACACTTTCCTTCCATAACTGGCATAGCAGCTTCTGGTCCTATATTTCCAAGCCCAAGCACTGCTGAGCCATCTGTAATCACAGCTATTGTATGTGATTTAATGGTATAAGTATAAACATGCTCTGGATGACGATAAATGTCCATACTAACTCTGGCAACTCCTGGAGTATAAACCCTGGAAAGTTCTTCACTATCTCTTAAATTAATTCTGTTGTATATTCCTATTTTTCCTCCTTGATGCACCAGAAAAGTTTTATCCACTACATTTAATACTCTTACTCCTTCTAATTTTTTTAAAGCCTCACAAATTAATTTTTCGTGTTCCTCATCTCTTGCGTTTATAGTAACATCTCGGATTATTTTATCTTTTTTTACTTCCACTATATCAATTGTGCTAAGATCTCCTCCTGCATCACTTATAGCAGAAGCTATCTTTGCAAACATCCCAACTTTATTTTCTATCTCAAGCCTTACCACTATACTGTAACCTGGACTTGGTTTCCTTGACATCTTTTCTTCTCCTATCTTTTTATTATTTCGCTTTTTAAATTTTTATTACTTGCTCACCACCACCTTGGTCATTGCCTCAAACACAGGCTCCTGATCACTATATCCAAGCTTCATCGCATGTCTTTTTGCCTTTTCCATATACTCTTTAAGCTCCTCTGCCTCTATCACTCCATCACCGTTTCTATCCCCTTCAAGAAGCCCTTTGGCAAGATAATAGGTAAATATTCCGTGCTTAAGCCTCTTATCAGAATAACTCTTTCCTTCTTTGCTCGTTGCAGAGGCAAACACATCTCCCACGCTAAACTTCTTTATTAAAAACACCACTGGTCTTGCACCTGCTACAAGCATCTTTCCTTCTTTATTATAACCGCTATAACAGGCATCTGCAAACACCACAACCTTTCTTGCCCCACCTTCTTTAAACT
>CAZQIW010000125.1:0-3919 GCA_964593845.1 uncultured Thermodesulfatator sp.
CTCTGAGCTTGATTTTAAAGGAAAACTTAAACCAGTCTTTCTTTTCTTCAGAAAATTCATATATAACACTGGGTTCCTCTATGTGAAAAAGCTCATCTTCTACGATTACTTCCCAGCCCTGCTCTTTTAACCGTGGAACTTCCTTAAAAAAGAACCTCTCCAGATAATTTAAAGCAAAATAGTCTTCAAAAAATACTACTGCTTTATCTTCATCAAAAATTGAAAATCTGGAAAAGGAAGTATTTTTTAGCATCTTTAAAGCCTGTTTTTCTGCTGAAAGATTCCGCTTAATTATATAAACCTTGTTTTCTTTGATAAAATGAATGTGTCTTCCAACTGGATCAAAGAAATAGAGTTTTTCTCCATAGCGAAATTTTACTTCTACTGCATAACCATTATACTCTTTTCTAAAAATCAACACCGGGACTGGCTTTCCTTCTATTTCTACTTTTTCCACTTCCTTTACCTGCTCAACTTCAAGCCCAAAGTCCCTCAAAATCTCTTCTGTTAAGCAGGCTTCTTCTGGAGTAAAGACAGGGGCATTAAGCAAAAGAGAAAGAAGATTGTAGTTCATGCTGGAAGAAAGCTTAAAGAAGCAATTTTCTTCTGGATGGTAAAGGAGAACAGGATAGGTAGGAAGAGGAATAAACTTGGTTAAATCAGGGACAAAACTTAGCTTTAAAGTCCCTTCTTTATTTTCCCACCGGCAGATAAAAGAAAGGGGTTTTATTTCAGGAGAGATGGGGCAGGGGTTATCCTTCCAGAAGAGCTTTTGGTATTTCAAAATGGCTTCTATTACTGCAGTGCCTTCCTTTCCTTTAAAAATAAAAGGATAATAGGTGCAGTATTGATTTAGCATGGAAACAATAATAATGTCCTCTGGCTGAACATAGGGTCTGTCAGGATTTCTGGCAAGGGAGCTGATGCTTATCTCTGTCCCTTTGGTAAGACCTTCTTTTCTGGACTTAACTTTATAGGCACGGATAGTAAAGCCTTCTTCTTCTGGATAGAGCCTGTAAATTAAAAAAGTATCCTGATAATGCAGGGTAGTCTCTTCAAAAACATACAAATTAGCTTTCAGGTGTTTTAACCATGTAGAAAAAACAAAGGAGTCCAATCCCTCGGGATGATACAGAAAATGGAATACCGTGGCAGCTACATGTTTGCAGTTCTTCCCTATGGGACAGGTGCAGATTCCCTGAAGTTTTTTCTCTGTAATTTCCACTTTTACCTCATAGAAGTCCTCGTAATTTCCTTTAACCCTGGAAGTAAGGATGATTTTATGGCGAAAAATTTGGGCTTCTGTTTCCAGAACTCTGTTATTTAGATAATAATCTTTCCCCCGCTCCAGATAAACAGAAGGAATAGTTTTCTGCATAAGTTTAAAGATGAGGTCTTTATTCAAAAGAGGAGAGTGTTGTGTGTAATATTCCATCCTATAAAACGAAAAAAATTTTTATTTGCCCGTCAAATTCAAAGCAAAGTTTAGCCGAATGTAAAACTTACTTTTTGTATATTATAGCTACATATCTATAGTGTCAAGTTCTGATAGAGGATGTTTGAAAAATATTTTTTTAATTGAGTAAAATTGTAGCGGCGGATTTTACATCTGACGAAATTATGCAGAAAAGGAAGATTATTTAATCCTTTCGTAGGGAATTATATAATAATAGCTCTATTTCTACCAGAATTTTTAGCTTTATAGAGGGCTTGATCAGCTACTTCTATTACTTTTTCTACAGTATCTCCATGTTCTGGAAATAAAGCACCACCTAAGGAAATGGTAACTTTTATTGCTTGATCCTGAAATCTAAAAGTGCTGCTCTCTACTTTCTTTCTCAATTTTTCAGCAACTTCTGTTAACCCTTCCTTATTAGTATCATTAAGTAAGAGTAGAAATTCTTCTCCTCCATATCTAATAATCAGATCTGATTTTCTTACAGAATTTTTTATTATATCTGCGCATTCTTTTAACACTGTATCTCCTGCTCTATGCCCATAAACATCATTTACTCTCTTAAAATGATCTATATCTATCATTAAAACACCAACCTTTTTCTGCTGTCTTTCAGCCAGGGCTTCTATGTGTTTAACAAAGTCTTTTAAAACCCGGCGGTTATAGAGACCTGTTAAATAATCGTAAAGAGCTGCTTGATGTAAAGTTTCTGCATATTTTTTAATGGCTATAATATTGGAAGAGATTTCTAAATAAGGAAGTAGCTCTGCTATTAATTCTTCTCTTACTGAAACATCTTTATCCTTAGGCAAACAAAAATGCACCACTGAAATCACTTTTCCTTCAGCTCTTAAGGGTAAACATAAGTAATTATAATTTCCTTTAAAATACAAACACATTTCTTCAGGTTTAAAACTGGAGGCAACAAGAGAGCTTTTTACCACCTGGCAATTAGCAGGATCTTCACAGTATTTGCCTTGCCTTTCAATTTTATCTTCAAAATGTTCTATTACAGGAGTCATCTTATTGGCGCTATTAGATACTTCAAAAATCACAAAATTTTTAAGACCAAATTTTTCTTTAAAAAGGCGAGAAAGCCTCTGATAAATATCCTTAGTGCCTCTTTCTTGCTCTAAAATCTGTCTAAAAGATAAAATATCCTTCATTTTTTCAATAATTTTATGAACTACAGAGCTAAGAAGAGAAATTTCTTTAGAAGCCCCGGTAAGAAGCTTCTTTACTTTTATTTCATTAGAAAAAGCCATCAGTCTTTGACCAATAATCTGCTCTATAAAATGTAGTTCTGCATTAAGAAAGGAAAGGGGTTTTATTACTTCAGCGTTAAGAAGTATAGTATAGAAAAGAGTTACAGGGATAAGGATAGAAAATACTACCAAAAGGGTAGAAATAAGAGTTTTTAAGAAAAAGGAAGGCATTTGAGCTACGGTTACATATACTGCAATAGTATTTTTAGCATAGTCGTAAATAGGTATACCTAAAAACGCCAAGCCATTTTTGATAAAATAAGTTTTTTCAAAAAGAGCACGAGTTAAAAAGTCTTGAGTCAAAAGACGAGCATAAAAAGAAGGCAAAGGTTTCCAGGGAATAAAACGGGACTTTTCCTCTTCTTTTACCAAATGGGTAGCAGCAAAAAGCTTTATCTTGGGACGAAAATAAATTCCTTTGTGAGAGGAAAGATTGCTTCCAAATTTTAATACTTCTCCCAGATCAAAAAAGACTTCTACACTTCCTATTACAACCCTTTTCCCTTTTTCTTTATCTATAATTGGAGCAACTCCTCTTACTGCCAATCCTACTCTTCCAAGCTCTATTCCCCAAGTAGGCTCTCCTGTCTTTTGCACCCATACCACCATCTTCCTGAAACTGGAAATATCATCACCATATTTTTCCGGTTTCCAGCATCTTAATAAAGAAATAGCCCCAGGAAGATGATAATGCACATAATAACGATAAGGAAAGGTTTTCTGCAAAGATTTTAAAAAATTATTTGTAAGCTCAAGCAGACGTTTCCTATCTCGTTTTTTTAATGCTTTGATAATATCCTGGTTCAAGCTAATTAAAATAGCATCTTGAGCTGCTATTTGAGCCACTTCATCCAGGGTTTTAACTTCATCTTCCATATCTCTAAATTTGTGCTCAATAAAAAGATCCTTCTCCTTAGTGCTTTCAAAATAACTCCAGAAAAACACCCCACAAAGAATAATAAAATTTAACAAAATAAAAGGAAAAAGAAGTTTGGTTCTTAATGACCTTTCCTTTATTCTTTCAGAAGTTCCTTTAATTTTTCTCTCCTTGAGAGTTTTTAAAATACTTTAGTATATTATTATTTCAACACATAATTTTTTGTCAAGAGATTTTTATTATGAAAAGCTAAAATACTTTTCTGGAGAAAAGTGAAGAACAAACTTTTTAAATTCCTCCCAGGGTAAAGGAGGCGCAAAG
>CAZQIW010000126.1:0-3827 GCA_964593845.1 uncultured Thermodesulfatator sp.
ATGTCATCCATACTGTAGGTCCTATTTATAAAGATGGAAAAAGTGGAGAGCCAGAGCTTCTTGAAAGTGCCTACAAAAATTCTCTTAAATTAGCTCTGGAATACAATATCAATTCTATCTCCTTTCCGTCTTTAAGCACAGGTGCTTATGGGTATCCTATTAAAGAAGCTGCTGAGATTGCTTTAAAAACTGTTATTGAGTTTCTTAAAACGCATGGAAAGCCTCAGCTGGTTCGCTTTGTCCTCTGGGGAGAATCCAATTACAAAGCTTTTGAAGAAGTTCTTGAAACCCTTCTTAAGACTTATGACTCCCTTTCTTAGGAAGTGGTATATATTCCACTGAAGAGGAGCTTCTAACAGGTTGAGGAAAAAGTTTCATTAACTGATAAACCTCTACAGGCATTTTATTACTTACAGGTAACCCCAATTTTTTGGCTTCCTCGTAAGTAATTGGATAATCGTGAGTAAAGTATCCTTGAGATAAAATATCTGCAAGCTCCTCTATCTTTTCTGGAGGATATTTATTATCCAAAATAAGTTTAAGGTTTTCTTTCATTTGTTTTAAAGCCATTTCAGCTACATCTGCCAAGATCAGAGTTTGATCATCCACATGTTCAATAGGTTTTCTTTTAACAGTTCTAAGAATTGAGGCTGCAGGATATTGTCCTATTTGAGGATCAACAGGTCCAAGAACAGCGTGTTCATCCATTACTATTTCATCACAGGCAAGGGCAATAAGAGTGCCTCCACTCATAGCATAGTGAGGAATAAAAGCAGTTACCTTAGCAGGATGTTTTTTAATAGCCAAGGCTATCTGCAATGCTGCTAATACAAGACCTCCTGGAGTATGTAAAATTATATCAATAGGAACATCTTTATCTGTAAGATGGATAGCCCTTATTACCTCTTCAGAATCATTAATATCTATGTATCTCATCACAGGAAAACCAAGAAAACTCATGGTTTCCTGACGATGAACAAGTAAGATTACTCTTGAGCCTCTTTTCCTTTCTATAGCCTCAATTGTTTTCTGACGAGCAATTTCTAAAAATTTTTGCCTTAAAAATGGCTGCATTGCCATAGCAAAAAACAAAATCCAGAATAAATCACCCCACCCTGCCATAATTTTATAACCTCCTCTTTTTATATAATTCTCTCTAACTCTTAATGAAGAATTGTTTTTAAAATAGCTATAAGAGCACTTAAAAGAACAATAGTTTGTCCTGCTATTAATCCCACTACCCATTTTATTATACTTGTTTTAACTTCTGCTATTTCTTTTGTTAATCTTAATTCAATTTCTTTCATTTCCTTCCTTATTTCCTCTATCTTTTTTGTAAACTTTAATTCAATTTCTTTCATTTCCTTCCTTATTTCTTCTATCTTTTTTGTAAATTTTAATTCAGTTTCTTTCATTTCTTTTCTTATCTCCTCTATTTCTTTTGTGAATCCTATTTTTACTTCTTCTATCTCTTTTATAAGTTCTGTTCTAACTTTTTCTATTTCTTTTGTAAGATCAGCTCTGACTTTCTCTATTTCTTTTGTAAGATTTGCTCTTGTTTTCTCTATCTCCTTTGTAAGCTCTGCTCTTTTCTCTTCTATCTCTTTTGTAAGATCAGTTCTAAATTTTTCTATCTCCTTTGTAAGATCTGCTCTTGTTTTCTCTATCTCCTTTGTAAGCTCTGTCTTTCTCTCCTCTATCTCTTTTATAAGTATAACTTCGGTCTGTTTTAGGTCTTGTTTGGTTGCCAGACCTTCATATTCTATATATTTCTTTTCAAGTTCTTCTATAAACCCTGCTATAACTCTGGCTTTTTCTTCACCTAAGTCTTTGAATACTTCATACGCTCTAATTGCATACCCCATTTTTATCTTCAACCTCCCACTTTTATCTATCTATTCCAAAAAGAGAACCAAAAATGGTGTATTCATCAGTGTAAAAGCGACACTTTCTGCTGCAGAAAAATTTATATCCCAGAGCACCTACTATAAATCCTCCAATATGAGCAAACCAAGCAACTCCTCCTACAGTATGAGGAAGCACTAAAGAAAATAACCCACTATAAAACTGAATTAAAAACCAATAGCCAAGGTAAAGAAAAGCTGGTATTTCAAAAAAGAGAGGAATAAAAAATACAGGTAGAAATATTACAATTCTTGCCAAAGGATACATTATCAAATAAGCTCCCATTACTCCTGAAATTGCTCCAGAAGCCCCTACTACAGGAATAATTGAATCCTGAAAAATAAAAGAGTGAAATAAAGTGGCTAATATTCCACAGGTAAGATAAAATAACAAAAATCTAAAAGGACCTAAGCGATCTTCCACATTATCTCCAAAAATCCATAAAGTCCACATATTTCCTATAATATGAAACCAGCCTCCATGAATAAAAAGATGGGTAAAAAGGGTAAGGTATTTTTGATAAAAAGGCTCTCCTATTAAAACAGAAAAATAAGGATCAAAAAATCTTGCAGGAATAAATCCCCATGTTTTAAAAAATACCTCTCTCTGAAAAGGGCTAAGGGAAAGTTCATAAAAAAAGACCACCACATTAACTAAAATTATTAACCAGGTCATTACAGGAGGTTTTCTTCGTGGTAAAATATCCTGAAGTGGTATCATCCTAATGCTCCTATAAGTTCTCCTCTTACTTTTTTTCTAAAAGTTTCACTCCTTTTTACCAGATTATTAAATAGATCTGGCTCTTCTGGAATCTTTCCAAATTCATAATTTTCTTTACCTTTATAATCCATCAAACCTTCTCTGCCTTTTTCTATAAAAATTTTTACCAGATCCAAAAATATTGTGCCTTCTTTTGCAAGGGCATAAAATTCAGCTTCTCTTAAGGCATATCTATTACCATTAAAAGATAAAGCCACTCCTTTTTTTTCTTTAAAAAGCTTTAGAGCCTGGACATCTGTAATACTATCTCCTGCATAAAAACCTTCTGAAAAAGGAAGGGCTAATTCCTTAGAAATTTTCTCACAAGCTCTGGCTTTTTCATCCCCTCCAACAGGATTTACCTCTCTTAAGAATACCCCTATATCCATATTCCAGATAATCTCAAAAAATATCTCTTCCAACCTTTCAAGCACTTTTAAAAGCCCTGGCTCCAGATCCGAAGGTTTTACTGCATCAGGAGGAAGTTCTATCTCAGGTAACTCCATTATTTCCTGATAAAGTTCTTTTAATACCTTAGCTTCAGCTGAAGAAAGTTTAACCTTATCTAAATCAACCTCTGTACAAAAAATATGATCCATTGGAAAATCAGTTATCTCAGAAAGTGCTTCCAGATAAGGTTTATAGCTGGTGCTGATAATAAAAGTGGGTAAAAGCTCTTTTAATGCTTTTAAAACCTCGGGAATCTGTGGTAAAAATATTATGGTTTTTCTGGAAAACTCTCTTAAACTGCGATTGTTACCACCAAAGAGCTTTAAAAAAGGGAGAATCAGTTTAAGAGTGTCTCCAGCTTTATAACCTTCCTTCTTTTTAATATCTGCTAAATAATCATCAAAGCGGGAAATTTGTTTAAAAAAATAGTCACCCTTAGGTATAGTTACTTTACAATACTCAAAGGCATTATCGTTTAAAGTAAGAGGTCCTTCACAATCTAAAGCTAAAAATGGCATAAGATCCTTCCTCTTTTTTAGTTTATTTTTTAGTTTATTTATTTTTTAACTTTCTTTCTCTTATTGAAGGAATCTGCAATTCCTCCCTATATTTGGTTACGGTTCTGCGAGCTATATTTATGCCATACTTTTCTTTTAATATTTTGGCAATAGCATTATCACTTAAGGGCTTTCTGGGATCTTCATTTTTAATAA
>CAZQIW010000127.1:0-3780 GCA_964593845.1 uncultured Thermodesulfatator sp.
GGGCCGCGAGCCCCTCCCCAGGCAGGAGCTTGCTATGCAGAGGCCCCCTTTCATCCGTGAGCTTGCGCCCACGGACTTTATCCGGTATTAGCCACCCTTTCGGGTGGTTATCCCAGACCCGGGGACAGGTTACTCACGTGTTACTCACCCGTCTGCCGCGGTACTTGGCCCCGAAGGGCCTTTCCCGCACGACTTGCATGGGTTAGGCGCGCCGCTAGCGTTCGCCCTGAGCCAGGATCAAACCCTCAGGAAAAACTTGCCTGGCTCATACACCCATGGTTGAGCCATGGGTGTCGGCCGCAAGAACCCCAAAATCTTACGGGGTCCCGTCGCGGACGCTATTCAATTTTCAAAGATCATTTTCCAATTGTTGGCAAGTATATAATTTAAAACAAAAATTATTTTTGTCAAGACTTTTTAAAAAATTTAAAAGAACAATTTAAAAGACCAAATTGGCAACTCGCTTTTATTAAAATAACACAACTAATCAATTTTTCAAGTAATACTAAAAATACTTTTTAAATTTGAAAGACCTGAACCGCACTATTAAAATTTAATCCAAAATTTTGCTCTGTCAAGTATGATTCAAATCTTTTTATTTTTTAAAAGATCAACTCCTTAAATAAGCAGGAGTAAAATATAAAGTCTTTAAAAATTTTGTCAATATCTTTTTTAAAAATTTTTTATTTTTTACCTTTTGCTAAAGTATCATTCATAGAACGAATAATCTTTGCAAGCCTTGGTCCCATAGTAACTCCAATATATTCCCATCTAACAATTTTTTCTTTATACCCCAAACTTTTTAGTATTTTGTTCAATAATTTAAATCGTCTTTCTTGTATATAATTTCCCCACAAATGATGACAGTTTTTATGAGGACATCCCGCCACTAAAACCCCATCTGCAAGATCTCGGGTAAGGATTTCCATTACTATGTCAGGGCTAATAGAAGCTGAACATCTTATTCTTATACTTCTAAAATTTTCAGGAACCTTTTCTCCATATATTCCCATTAAATCACCTGCTGCATAAGCACACCAGTAACATAATAAAGTAAGAATACGCGGTTTATCCTCTGAAAGATGCTTAAAAGCAACTTCTGCCATTTTAAGGATTTGAAATTCTTCCATATTTAGCAACCTGATGGCACCTGAAGGACAAGCCCCATAACATAAACCACAACCTTTACAAAAAGCTGGGTTAATCTTTACTTCTTTTTCTGTAACTTCTATAGCTCCGTGAGGACAAACAGTAGCACATATTCCGCATTTTGAGCATTTTTCTGTATCCGTAATAGATACATACTTCTTTTCTGCTCCTTTAAGGGCATTATACACTTTTACAGCAGCTGCTGCACCAGATTCTATACTTTCCTGAACATCTTTAAATCCTTTAGCAGTTCCTACCACAAAAACTCTTTCTACATAGGTCTCCAGGGGTTTTACTACTCTGGGTTGGAACTCAAAAGGAAAACCATATTCATCCAAAGTCACCCCAAACATTTTGGCAAGTTTTACTCCTGTTGGCACAAGAGGCTCTGCCAAAACTACCAGATCAGCTTCAAATTCTCCTTGATCAGTAATAACTTTTAAAAACCCTTCTTCTCCTTCTTCAATTTTCTCAACTTCAGCTTGTAAAAATTCTACTCCTTTTTCTTCTGCTTCTCGTTTAAAATCTTCAAAAGCTCGTCCACAAGAACGAAGGCTTTTATAAAATACATATACCTCTGTTCCTAAGTAAGTCATAGAAAGTCTAACAGCATGTTTTACTGCAGCAAGACAACACAATCTGGAACAATAACCCACTTGATCTTTTTGACATAAAATAAAAGCTATACTTATAGGTGGTCGCCCTTGAAAACGATTAGCCCATAGTCTTTCAAATTCAAGCATTGTAACTACATTAGGATATTTATATCCTAAATTTTCAAAAGCATTCATATCGTATCCACTAAAACCAGTTGCCAAAACCACTGCTCCAAATTCTTTTTCCACTATCTCACTTTTTTCATTCAGATTAATAGCATCAACTGGACATACCTTTACACATTCTACACATTTTGTGCAGGCATCTTCAAGAATATGATAGACATCTGGTATAGCGAATTTAAAAGGTTTATCTATAGCTTTTCTCTTCCTAAGTCCCAAATCAAAATCATTAGGAACTTCTTCAGGACACACTTCAGCACATTTTCCACAACCTATACACTTTTCAGGATTTACCCTTAAAGGTCTTTTTTCTATCTTTACTTTAAAATTTCCATTACTTTTATCCACTCCTACAACTTTAGAATTAATCCAGAGCTCTATATTATCACGGATTAAAGTATCTCTTCCTATTACAGGGATTACACACTCGCTGGTGCAAACCGAAGGATAACCTTCACTTTGCCAAAGAAGAGGGATTTTACAAGCCTGCCCTCCTATGTAAGGCTTTTCTTCAACTAAAGTTACTTTTATTCCTAAATCTGCCAAAGCCTGAGCACAACTTAATCCAGCAACTCCTGCTCCAATTACCAAAACTTCTTGCTTAATTTCTTTAAAAATATAAGCTTTACAATTAGTTTTTAGCTTTTCATAAGCCATTAATAAAAGATCTAATGCTTTTTGAGTAGTTCCTTCAGGATCTTCGTGAATTAAAGCGCACTGTTCTCTAAGATTAATAGTTTCAAAAAAGGCAGGGTCTATCTCTAAAAAGTGTAAAAGTTTTTGAATGCGATCTTCATTAAAGTTAAGGGAAGAACGCTCAGAACATCCTCCAATAAGTAAAGCATTTACCGTGCCTTTAAAATCTTTCAGTTTTTCCTCTGGAGATTTACATAAGTCTTTAACCACCAGAACTTTTACCACTTCAGGAAGAGAAGAAGCCAAGTTTTTTAGATGTTCAAAATTTATTTTTTCCTCCAATGTGCCTCCACAAGTGCATAAGACCACACCTATCTTCATCTCTTTTTCCTGTAACATCTTTACCTCCCCTTAAAAACAAGTCTTTTTTCTTTAAATTGCAAAAACACGATTTCTAAAAATTAAAAAATTTTTCCTTTCATTTAACCAGAATTTTTAAAAAATAAAATATAATTTAACTTCTTAATTGAAAATCAATATTAATAACAAACTTAGTTTACAGTTTAACCAAGTTTTATATTAACAGAAAGCAACAATTTTTTAAAAAAGCCATAGTATCATCATTTAATTATACAAACTTAAGAAGAAAACGATAAAAAATTTATACACGGCGACGATGGAGTTTAAGAAAAAGTGAAGTAGGAGCAAGGTAGAGAACTGGGCAGAAATTTATGCTTAAATAGTAATTTTATTTAAACAATCCCATTTAACTTTAAAACTCTTCTTCCCATACCCTTTCTAACTCAAGATACTTTCTAATTATTTTATCAATCACTTTCTTATCTGTTTTCCAATATCCTCTTCTCTCCGCTTCTATAAGTCTTTCAAGGATTTCCTTGGTTGCATAGATATTATTTTCTCTCAATCTCTCAAAATTTTCCTTATTGAAAACCAAAGTTTTAGCAACTCTATCCCAAATCCAATTTTCAACGGCATTGGTTGTTGCTGCCAATCCAAGGAGGTTTTCTATCCTTTCAGCAATCTTCTGTCCTCCATGGAAATCATGCTTTAGCATCTCATTAATCCACTTTGGATTTAAAGTTCTTGTAATTGTTCCTCTCTCTATTGAATCTTTAATATTTTCAACCTTCACAACTTCCTTTGTAGTATCTGCTATAAGCATTTCTGGCTTCTTTCCTCTCAAAATCTCTACTGA
>CAZQIW010000128.1:0-2229 GCA_964593845.1 uncultured Thermodesulfatator sp.
GTCAAGTTTACCTGCTTTAGCTTCTTTTCTCAAAATTTCTATTGCTTTTTCCATAGAAAATGCCTTTTTATAAGGTCTATCAGCAGCAGTTAAGGCATCGTATATATCACAAATAGTAAGAATACGGCTTTGAAAAAGAATTTCTTCAGCCTCTTTACCATCAGGGTATCCAGAACCATCAAGTTTTTCGTGATGCTGACGAACAATAGTGCGAAGATTTAGCATGCTTTCTGGAAAAGGAATTTGCTCTAAGATCCGATCACTTTCTACTGGATGTTTTTTTATTTCTTCCCATTCATTGGGCAAAAGATTACCTCTGGGTATTAAAAGAGCCTCTTTTTCTTCTTCGTCAAGAAGAGAAAACTCCTCTTCCCCAATTTCAAAAGAAATTTTTGAAAGCTCTTCAATAAATTCTTTATCTTCAGGAGAAAGAAATCCTGAAGTATTTATTTTCTTCAATTTTTCATAAATTTCTTCTGCTTTTTTAAAGCGAGAAGGAAGTGCACCTGCTTTTTCTAAGAGTTTTAATCGTAAGTAAATTATTTTCATTCTGGAAGAAGGAAGCTTAGTGGCTTTATTAAGCACATGCTCTCGCACTCCAATTTTTCCTACATCATGAAGAAGGGCAGCATAATAAATCTCTCGCATTTGTTCTTTAGTAAAAGAAAAATTTGGGAAAAATTCCTTATCTTCGTTTACTGCATTAGCTAAAGCCCAGGCATATTGAGCAGTTCTACGAGAGTGTCCAGCAGTGCATGGATCTCTGGAATCAATTGCAGTAGCTAAGGAAACCATTACTGCTTCAAGCATTTTTTGAATTTCTAAAAAATGCACCGCGTTTGCAATAGCAATGGCACCAAAAGCCGCTATGGTGGAAATACTTTTAAGATGAAGAGAAGTAAAAGGAGAAGTTCCTGCAAGGAAAAGCCCTCCCAGAGCCTCTCCAGAGAAAGATAAAGGAACTCCTAAAAAAGAGATTATTTGAGGGACAAAAGCATTCCACCGTAAATCTCCTCCTACCTGATTTACGATCTCGGGTTTTGCATTTTTTACTATCTCTTTAAAAAGATAAGTTTCTGTAACTTTCTCTGTAATACTTTCTATGTCCTCTCCAAAATAAGCAATTGGTTTAAAAATTTTCTTTGTTTTGTCGTATAAACATACTGCTCCATACTTTGCTATAGGGACCGCTTTTCTGCACTCTTCAATAAGAGTTGATGTTACTTCTCTAAGATCAAGAGAGCTATTTAATGCAAAAGCAATGTGATTAAAAAAAGAAATTTCTCTATATCTATCCAAAGCTTCTTCTGTAACTGCTCTACGACTATACTCTGTTTCAAGCCAGAGCTGTAAAAAAGAAACTAAATTTTTAAAATATTTTTCAGAAGTTTCCCTATCTTCTGTCCATAAATAAACTTTTATTACTTCCTGATTTTCAAGACTTAAAGGATAAACAATAGCGGATAAAGAATCAGAGAGTGCTTTATTTTTCTTTACTTCCAGAAATATTCCTTTTTTATCTCCAAGAGCTATTCCTTTAACATCAGGGCTTGTTTCTAAAATACCTTCCAGAAGCTTTTTCCACTTCCTCTTTTTAAACCAGCTCCTTGCACTAAGCCTTTCAGGCATTCTATTTTACTCTCCCAAAAGGCTTTTTAATCTTCTAATCCTAAAATTTTTTTAGCTTCTTCCAGAATTTCGTCAGGATCAAAAGGTTTGGTGATGTATTTATAAGCCCCTGCTTCAAGTCCCTGCTTTTTGTCAACTTCCTGCCCCTTTGCGGTAAGCAAAATTATTTTTATATCTTTAAGCTCTGGATCTGATTTTACAGTTCGACAAACATCGTATCCGTTCATTTTGGGCATCATCACATCTAAAAAAACAAGATCAGGCTTTTCTTCTCTAATTAATTTGAGTCCTTCTTCTCCGTCCCCTGCTGAAAGAAGCTCAACATCGTAATCATCCTCAAGTTCTTCTAAAGCCTGCTCAAGAAGGGTTCTTATATGAACCTCATCATCTACTATTAATACCTTTTTCATTTCCTCCTCCTTGTTTTTCTAATTTTTACTTAAAAAACCATTTTAAGATGCCTATCAAGGCAATCACTTGACCTGTCCAAAAAAGAAACATCCATTTCACTAAATCTGCCTTTACTTTTTCTATTTTCTCACTTAACTCTGCTCGCACTTTTTCTACTTCCAACCGCACCTGCTCTATCTCCTTCTGTAA
>CAZQIW010000128.1:2329-3762 GCA_964593845.1 uncultured Thermodesulfatator sp.
TCCTTCCTTACATGCTCTACCTCAAGTCTTACCCCCTCTATCTCCTTCTGAAGCCTTAGCTCTGTCTCCCTAAGTTCCTTCCTTACCTGCTCTATTTCCTTCTGTAACTCCAATCTTACCCCCTCTATTTTCTTCTGAAGCCTTAATTCTGTCTCCTTAAGCTCCTTCCTTACATGCTCTACCTCAAGTCTTACCCCCTCTATCTCCTTCTGAAGCCTTAATTCTGTCTCCCTAAGCTCTCCTGAAGTAGCTGCTTTCTGAGATTCTATATACTCCACAAACTCTGCTAAGATGGATGCCTTTTCCTTTCCTAAATCCTGGAATGCCTCGTATATCTTTAAGGCATAACCCATCACCTTATACCCCCTTTTTTATTTTTAAACAATTACTACTTGCACATTTTGTTCCTTGCTAAGTTTAACCACATCAATTTCGTGATATAAAGCATAAGGGATTACTACAGTGCCTTTAAACCCTGCCTCTATTTTTAAAAATACCTCTTCTTTATTGCAATATATAATCTCTCCTGAGCAAAGAAGAATAGCCTTCTGTGGAATCTTTTCTCCTTCTTCCTTTACTACTAAACAGGGTCTTGTAGTAGGTGTCTTTTTGTCTGAAAGTAAGGTATGAACTATTTCTAAAAAGTGTTCTTCATCAATAGGTTTTTCTAAATAAGCATCAGCAGGAAGTTCCTTTTTTGAAAGCACAGAGACAATTATAATAGGAATATTCTTTAGCTCTTCGTCTTCTCTCAAATGTTTAATAGCTGTTTCTCCATCCATAACAGGCATCATAAGATCCATGGTAATAAGGTCAGGTTTTTTCTTTTTAGCCAGTTCTATAGCTTCTTTCCCATTTTCTGCTGGTATAACTTCATAACCAGCATTCACTAAAATCTGAGTAAGCAAGCTTCTTATCCCTTCGTCATCATCAACTACTAAAATAAGAGGTTTATTTGATAAAGATTCTTCTTTAGAAATAGTCACTTCCTGGGTATGTGCAGAGGTTTGTGTTTCTTTTTTTATAGGTAGCTCCACAAAAAATGTGCTACCCTTACCCAGCTCAGATTCTACCCATATTTTTCCATTATAATGCTCAATTATTTGTTTGCATATAGCTAATCCCAAACCTGTGCCCTTAGGTTTATCCTTTAAAGTATCTCCGTGAATTACCTGATGAAATTTATCAAAAACTTTATTTAAATCTTCCTTGGGAATTCCACAGCCAGTATCTTCTACTGCTATTATCACTTTATCGTTTTCTACCTTCGCCCATATTTTTACATATCCTTTTTCTGTAAACTTTGCAGCATTGTTTAATAAATTAATAAATACCTGCTGAAGCCTATCTCTATCTGCATAGATGTCGGGTAAATCCTGAGGAAGCTCAAGTTTTAATTCAACTTCTGGTTTCTGAGCAAATTGACCACTTAC
>CAZQIW010000129.1:0-3751 GCA_964593845.1 uncultured Thermodesulfatator sp.
GAGACTCTTTTTATGGTAAGTCCTTATGTAGATTTAGGTCTGGGAAGATCTTTTAATGTTCAATTAGGACTGACCTGGACAAATAAAGGAACTTTAATGGCAAGTGATGCTGGCGATTATGCTGGATATGATAAACCGGTGGATATTTCTGGCTTTTCTTTTTTCTTAAAAATGAACTATAAATTTAACTTTTTAGTAAAGGAGAGGTAAATGAGGGGAGCAAAAAAGTATTTAGCAGGATTAATTACAAGTATTTTAGTAGCTAATTGTAGTTGGTTAGGTGGTTCAAAGGAGCTGGCTGAGTATAAGGCTTTGTTAGAACAGAGTAATTTGCCTCCGCAAACTCAGGAGGTGGAAGACAAGAGTTATATTTATTTAAGCCGAAAAGTAGGAGATACTTATGTGGAACTAAAAATTAATCCTTCCCGTCATAATGTTAGAATTGATTTATCTCCTAAAAAAGAAAAAGAATCTATAATAGAAGGCACAGAAAAGCAGGTGCAGGAAGTAAAACTTTATGTAAAGGTATTGGAGACCTTAAATCAAATTGATGAAAGGTTAAAAAAGCTGGCAAAAAGAACCAAGGATCTGCCGGAGCTTCGCCAGAAACTGGAAGATTTAAGTAATCAAACTGCTATTTTGAAGGAGGAAGTGTCCCGTCTTAATAATGCTACTTCAAAATTATCTGATTTAAGCAATCAGACAGCCCTTTTACAGAAAGAGGTGTCCCGTCTTAATAATGCTACTTCAAAATTACCTGATTTAAGTAATCAGACAGCCCTTTTACAGAAAGAGGTGGTTCGCCTTAATAATGCTACTTCAAGTTTACCCCAGATAGAGCTTCGTTTGGAAAGTCTTGAAGCTCAGAAAGTAGATTTAATAAAACTTCAACAGGATGTAGCTAATTTGAAACAAAAATTGATGGATTTAGAGGCTCTTTCACAAAAGGTCAATCAATTAGAGGAAACTCTTATAGGTTTAAAGCAGTCGCAAGAGGTCTCAAGCTCTAAGTTTTTAGAGAAAGAGCGTCAACAGTTAGAGGAATATATTTTTTATTTTGACCAGGCTCAGAAGTTGTTTGCTCTGGGAAAATATCAGAAGGCTTTAGAAATGGTGAATAAGGCGATAGCTCTTTTTCCTGATCTTGTAATAGCCTATAAATTGAAAGGTTCTATTTTGTATAGAATGGGAAATGTAGAAGAAGCTAAAAAAGTGTGGCAAAAAGTGATAGAACTCGATCCAAATGCCGAGGATGTTAAGCAATTTATTGAAAAACTGGAGAAAGGGGAAATATCTGTTCAATCTATTAAAAAGATGAGGAAGTAAAGTATGTTAAGAATTACCACACTTTTAGGTCTTTTACTTGGATTTGCCTGTGTAATATTTGGTATATCTTATTATACTAAAGATTTTACAGTATATTTGAACTTACCTGGATTATTGGTGGTTTTAGGAGGATTGATAGGAGCTCTTTTACTTTCTTATAGAGCTACAGTAATTTTCAGGATTACTCGTTCTATACGGAAGGCTTTTTTTCGGCATACAGAGTTACCCAGGGAGATTGCTTCAAGATTTGTGGAATATGCTAAATTATTATCAGAGCGGGGTATTTCAGCTTTAGAGGAAGAGGCTGCCAAACTACCTAAGAATTCTGTAGAGAGGTTGGCTTTAGAGTTAGTTATTGCAGGATACAAACCGGAAGATATAGAAAGAATTATAGAAGATGAGATAAGAACCAAGCAGGTTATTAATGAGGTAGATGCAGAGGTATTTGAGACCTTAGCTAAATATGCTCCTTCTTTTGGAATGCTTGGAACAGTGGTTGGACTTATAGCGATGCTTAAGCAGCTTAGTGAAGATATATCCCAACTGGGTCCGAATATGGCTTTGGCTTTAACTACCACACTTTATGGTGTTTTGTTATCAGCCAGTTTATTTGGACCGATGGCTGAAAAGGTAAGGCGCTTGGGAGAAGATGAGATAGTAAATTATGAAATAATTCGGAGAGGTGCGGCTCTTTTAGCTGAAAGAAGGAATCCTGTATATGTAAGAGATGCTCTTAATGCCTTTTTAGTAGAACGGGCAAAATTAGGAACTGAGGCTAAGGGAGGAGAGAGTAAATGAGAGGTGGCACTGTAAGAAAAGAAAAGAAGGAATTATGGATTGTTACCTACGCTGATACCATTACCTTACTTTTTTCTTTTTTTCTTATTTTTATTGCTATTTCAGATGTAAATTATGCGAAATATGATCAATTACGAAAGGGTTTATTGGATAAAAGCAGTCCTTTTGCCAAGGATATAGTTCAGAGGGAAAAGGTTCGGGAGGCGATTTTAAAAATGATAAAAGAAGAACACTTAGAAAATCAGGTAGTGATTACAGATACTTCTATAGGAATGAGATTAGCATTTCCTTCCACGATGCTGTTTGACAGAGGAAGAGCAGATTTAAAAGAAGATGCAAAGAAAGTATTGGACAAGTTCTGGAATGTTTTACATAAAGCTGAGTATAAAGAGATATATTTAGCGATCAAGGGGCATACTGATGATTTACCCATTAACAATCCTATATTTCCTTCTAACTGGGAGCTTTCTGGAGCGAGGGCAGCCAGGGTAGCCACTTATTTAATCAATAAAGGCTTTGATCCCACTCATGTAAAAATTGAAGGATATGCAGACACCAGACCAGTGGAAAAAGTTTTACCTGAAGATCCTCCCGAGGTAAAGGAGAAAAAAAGGGCTAAGAACAGAAGAGTGGAAATAGAGATAATTTATTATAAAGATAAGTTTTAAGTGGAAGGGGTGAATTTATGTGGAGAGGGAAGATAGGAAAAAGTGTTTGGTTTATAATTTTTTGGGTATTTATTTTATGCTCAGTGAGTTATTCTGCGGAGACTTCTTTAGATTATTATAAAGAAGTGAGCTATTTAGAGGATGTTTTGGCAAAGAAGGCAAAAGAGGCTATTGCTCCGATATTGGGTAATATTCCTTATTTTGTAGTAGTAAAAGTTTATACCAAGATTAAAGAGGAGAAGGAGTATAAAGAAGGAGCTATTCCTTTACCAGGAGTGTATTTACACGAACTCTTAGCCCGGTATAAGTATGTTTCTGGGGTAAGACGGGATGTATTGATTACTAAAATAGAAACATTTATTACTGTAGATGAAAGTGTTACTCAGCAACAGGTTTATGCTATTAAGAAAGCTGTAGAAGGGGTTCTTCCTTTTGATCCACGACGGGGAGATAGGATAGAAATAAAAAGGGTTCCGATTTTGAGTAATATAAAGAAAAGTTTAAAAAGTTATGCTGGTAATATAGTTGAGGATGTTAAAAAAGAGGTAAGAGATGAGATTAGGGCAGAGGCGAAGAAAGAGCTGGGAAAAATAGCTCAAGAGCAGGAAGAAAAAATAGGAATGTTAGTAGAGGAGCAAACTAAGCAAATAAAAAATCAGTTAGCCCAGCAGGGGGAGAAGTTAAGAAATAAGATTCAACAAATAGATAGAACCTATAAGGAGAAAATAAAGGAATTAACAGTAAATCAAAAAAAATTTAGTAATGATTTACAGCAAGTTAATAAGAGATTGAATGAGCTTGAAACTAATATAACTGGAAATGTATTACCGGAGCTTGATAAGCAAAGAAAGGAAATAGACGATATTAAAAAAATACAGAGTGAGACCCAGGGGAAGATACAGGGACTGGATGAAAAGATGGCATCGGTTTCCGAGATGTTAAATGTAATGCGTAAAGAA
>CAZQIW010000130.1:0-3660 GCA_964593845.1 uncultured Thermodesulfatator sp.
GAATATATGGCAACTTCAAATATAGTAATTGCAGCAGACACCCCTGTGATAAAGGAAGTAATAAAGGATAAGAAAAACGGATTTTTGTTTAAAACAGGGGATCCAGAGGCTCTCAAAAATGTTATACAAACTATATTAAGTTTATCACCTGATATGCTTCAGAAAGTAGCTTTTAATGCCTATCAAACAGCTTCTAAGTTCACTTATTCTACCAGGGCAAAAAAGCTTCTTGAATTTTTTTACAAACTCCAATAGTAAAAAGAAAGAGGTCTGGTTACTTCTTCGTGATACATACCTTTTATGTCTATGATTACCGGAGGAATGGTGCAAAGAGATTTTATAGTATCTAAAGCCAATTCTTCTTTAAAAATTTTATGCTTCACAGCTACGATTACAGCATAATAAGGTGCAAAACTCGCGTAGTTATCTATTAACTTTATTCCGTAGTCTTTTTTAGCAAGGTCTTTATCTGCAACTGGGTCGTAAACAAAACACTCCACTCCAAATTCTTGAAGTTCTTTTACCAGGTCTGCCACTTTGGTGTTTCTTACATCTGACACATTTTCTTTAAAACTAAAGCCTAAAATTAATACCTTAGCTTTTTTAACTTCTTTTCCACTTTTTACCAGCAACTTAACGGTTTCTTCTGCTATAAATCGTGGTATCTCTTCATTTATACTTCTTCCTGCTAAAATAAGCCTTGGAATGTAGCCTACTTCCCGGGCTTTATAAGCAAGATAATAAGGATCTACTCCTATGCAATGTCCTCCAACAAGCCCTGGTTCAAATCTTAGAAAATTCCACTTGGTAGCAGCTGCCTTAAGCACCTCTCTGGTATCTATTCCTATTTTGTGAAAAATCAAAGAAAGTTCGTTTATGAGGGCTATGTTTATGTCCCTCTGGATGTTTTCTATCACTTTCGCTGCCTCTGCAGTCTTTATGTCCGGAGCTACATAGATCCCAGCTTTAATCACTGCCCCGTAAAGTCTCTTCAAAAACTCTGCAGTTTCTTTAGTGTCTCCTGCTACCACCTTTACAATCTTTTCAATAGTATGTTCTTTATCCCCAGGATTTACTCTTTCAGGAGAATAGCCCACGAAAAAGTCTTTTTTCCACCTTAAACCACTTTCCTGTTCAAGAATAGGAACACATACCTCTTCAGTAAGTCCAGGCCAGACCGTGGATTCGTATACCACTATCCCTCCTTTTTTTAAATTTTTCCCCACAGTAATAGAAGCTTTTTTTACATAAAAAAGATCCGGATCTTTAAGCTTATCAACTGGGGTTGGCACCGCAACTATTATTACATCACATTCCTTTAATTCCCTTTCATCAAAGGTAAATTCTACATCGGAATTCTTTATTTCCTCTGAAAGCACCTCTCCCGTTATATCAATTCCTTTTTTCAGAGCTTCTATACGAGTTCTGTTCACATCAAAACCAAGCACTTTAAACTTTTTTCCCAGCAAAAGAGCAAGGGGAAGACCTACATATCCAAGTCCTACTACTCCTATTTTGCGTTTTTTCTCAAAAAATTCTTCAATCTTTAACATTATTTCCTCCTTAACCAAGTATAAATCTTGGTTAAAAATGGACTGGAATAAATTAGTAAAACTTTTTTCAACCACCAAGTGCCGGATTTTACTGCAATTCGTTTAATATTTTCCAGATTCCTATCTGGCAAATTTGCTCCTCTTTCAATAGTGTAAAATATGCGATATCCAAAATTTTTAGCAAGTTGAAGAAGTCTTTTATCGTAATTTCCCCGAGGCCAGCAAAGGTGAACTGAAAATTTTCCAAGTCGTGCACGAATGAGCTCCTTAGAAAGTGCAAACTCTTCTTCAGCAGAAATCTCCTCTTCAAAGTGCGTATGGGTGTGAGATTCAAAGTCAAACACATCCTGCATTTTTTCTACTTCTTGCCAGGAAAGAACTACTTTTTCAGGCTGCAATTTTACAAGCCTTTTACACTCTTTGTGTGGTAGAGGGGAAAAATCCACTTTTTTTTGAGAAGCTTTTTCCACCCAGTTTGTAACCAAAAAAATAGTTGCCCGTAAGCCTAATTTCTTAAGTACTGGATAGGCATAGAAGTATAAGTCCTTCCACCCATCGTCAAAGGTTAAAAAAACGCTCTTTTTAGGAGGCAAAAATTCTCCCATTTTAAACTGCAAAAATTCGCGACTACTAAGAGTGTAATACCCATGCTTGGCAAGATACTCCATCTGTTTTTCAAACTCTCTTACAGATATTGCCAAAAATCCACTTTCAGGAAGCACATGGTGATACATCAGTACCGGAACACTACGCGCCACTTCTTCCAGACTCCTCTAAAAGTTCATAATATAGTTCTTCTGTCTTTCGCACCATTTCTTTTACTGAAAATTTTTCAACTATAAATTTACGTGCTCTTTCTCCAAATTTTTTTCTTAGCTCTGAATTTTCAAGAAACAGCTTAATCTTTTTTCTCAAATCCTCAAGGTCGTCCTTTTCAAACAAAAATCCCGTTTTTCCATCCAGAATACATTCTGCTATACCCCCTACATTGCTTCCTATAACTGGAATTCCACAACTCTGGGCTTCCAGAAGGGCAGTACCCAATGCCTCGTGTTCTGAGGGAAGAACTACTACATCAAAACTGGGAATAATTTCCTCAGGCTTCTCTACAAAACCAAGAAGCTTTACTTTTGCTTCAAGCCCATTTTCTCTCACAAACTTCTCTATATTTTTTCTCTGAGGACCATCTCCTACTATTATTACCTCTACATCTAAATCTTTTATAGCCTCAAGTAAAAAGATGTGCCTCTTGGCTGCTCTAAGCACAGCTACTATTCCTATTCTGAACTTGCCTCCTTTTTTTATCTCACGAGGCTTAAACCTCTCCGTATCAATCCCTGTATAAATTAGCCTAAGTTTTTCTTCTTTTACCCCCCGAGTTTTTAAGTAATCGTAAACTGCCCTACTTATGGCAACTACTCTGGTGCTTAAATTATAAGAAAAGGGGTTTTTTATAGGCACAAGAAGGTGCCTTGTTCTTACTACTTTTCGCCCAGTAAGCTTTGCCACGATGTTTCCCACCCAAGCATCTTTACCTGAGTGGGTGGAAATTATGTCTATTTGATGTTGTTTAACAATTTTTGTAATTTTCAAAATAGCCGAAAGGTCGTAGCTTTTTTTTATTTCTACAGGAAAAAACTTGCCTCTTATCTGGTGTCTCCTTTTGTAAAGCTCACTGTCCTCTGCCACTGCCCAAAAGACTTCAAACTTCTCTTCAAGATTGTTTACCAGTCTGACCGTTCTCTTTTCCTGACCTCCAAACCCTTTTGAAGATTCAAGCTCTAAAATCTTAATTTTTCTCATTTTACATACTTCCAAAAGGTATATTGGCGTTAAATCAAGTTTAAAAAACAAAGCTTATAATTTTAAAACCTGCCTTCTCTTTTAAAAAACACTCTTTTATATATTTGTCTGCCAAAACCCTGCCAGGGATGCAAAAAGACTTTTACCCCAAATTCCCCTGCAATTTCAAGAGTAGCATCTGTTGAGCCTGCATCTACAATCAAAACCTCATCTGCAAACTCACAAGAGGATAAACTCTCTCTCAGGTATCTTTCGCTATTTAAAGTTATCATTACCACAGAGATCTTGTTTCTCATAAACTTTT
>CAZQIW010000131.1:0-3574 GCA_964593845.1 uncultured Thermodesulfatator sp.
TATAGTTTGAGGAACCAACTTTGACAAGGTCTCTTCCTGGCAAAACAAGCCTGTCCGTGAATCGGTTAATTTTTTGCACTTGCATTTTAGGCAAAGGATATTGCTAAGAAAAAATTACAAAATAAGAAGAGAAAATACAATAACTCCTAAAATTACATATAAAATGTTTATCCTTTTAATTAAAGCAATAAAAGCTATTACGCACAAACTTAGCTTAATAAAATCCCAGCTTACAGCCTGAGCAAATTTTATATCTGCAAAAAGAAGAAGTCCTGAAAATGATGCCAGGAGCCCCCTTTTTACTCTGAGAAAAATTCCAGAATATTTAATTCTTTCCTGTAATTTAGTAGCAACAGCTATCATAGTGAAAGAAGGAGTAAAAATGGAAATAGTAGCTACTATACTTCCTAAAAATTTTTTTACAAAATATCCTACGAATGTAGCAGTAATTACAATAGGACCTGGGGTAACCTGTCCCAGAGCTATGCCATCCATAAAAGTCTTTTTATCAAGCCACTTCAAATTATCCACTACTTCATGCAACATTAACGGCAGTGAAGTATATCCTCCTCCAAAGGCAAAAAGATCTATTTTCATCATTGTCAAAGAGAGAGTAAATAAAAGTTTATCCCAAAAATAAAGAACCAAAAGGAAAAGAAATATAAATCCAATAAAGAAAAAAACAGTTTTTAAATTCAATTGAGAAGGTTTAGAAGAAGGAAGACTTTTATCCTGGAATAAGAAAAGGGAAAAGATAAAACAAGTTAAAATAATTAAAAAAGGATTTACCCCATAAAGGAAAAGAAGAAAAGATAAAAAGGCAATAAATACCTCCTTAGGTTTTTTTGCTATAGGAAGAAAAAAATTTAGAAAAGCTCTTCCTACTATAGCAACTATTGCTATTCTAAGCCCTGTAAAAATTGATATAAATTGAGGAAAAGTATGAGTTTTTTGATAAATGATGGAAAGAAGGAGCATAAAAATAAAAGCTGGTAAGACAAAAGCTGTATAACTAACAAGAGCTCCGAGAGTATTTCTGGCTTTCCATCCAACATAGGCTGCTACTTGCATAGCAGTGGCACCTGGAATAACCTGGGCTATTGCCACACCTTCACGAAAACTTTTCTTATCAAGCCAGTTTTTTTTGGTTACTGCAAGATCTTCAATATACGCAATCATAGCAGGACCACCAAAAGCACCAAGACCAAGTTTCAAAAAGGAAAAGAAAAGCTCTCTTAAAGATGTCATTTTCTTTCTGGCTTCCATTTTTACAAAAAAAATTGCCGTATTATAATATCACATTATGAGCTATATTCAACCTTTTGATCCATGGAAATCGCCTCTTTGCACCTGTCCTCCTAAATACAGTTTAAATCCTTATACAGGATGTGGGCATAAATGCCTTTATTGTTATGCTACAAGTTTTATAAAAAATTTTTATACTCCCAGACCAAAAAAAGATTTTTTAAAAATTGTAACAAAGGAACTTTCTGCACTTCCTAAAAATAGCCTTATTTCTCTATCAAACTCCTCTGATCCATACCAACCTCTGGAAAAGGTTTATCAACATACCAAAAAATTTTTAGAATTACTTGTAAAAAAAGACCTAAAAGTTCTTATTATAACAAAATCGGATTTGGTTTTAAGAGATTTGGAACTTTTAAAACAACTTAAGTGTGCAGTAAGCATTACTATTACCTCTAAAAGCTTATTTTCTAAATTGGAGCCTGGTGCACCTTCTTATGAAGCTCGTTTAAATGCTGTTAAAACCCTTTCTGAAAATGGAATTCCTGTTTCTGTAAGGCTGGATCCTGTTATACCAGGTTTAAATGAAAAAGAAGTGCTGGAAATTCTTGAAGAAATAGCTCCTTATGTAAAGCATATTACAAGCAGCACTTATAAAGCCAAACCAGATTCTCTGAGAAGGCTTATTAAGGCTTTTCCTGAAAAAAAGGAACTGTGGGAAAGGTTGTATCTTAAAGAAGGAATAAAGATAAGTGGAAGTTTTTATTTAAAAAAGGAGTTGAGAAAAAAATTGTTGCAGCCACTTTTTGAAAAAGCCAAAAAATTTGGTCTTTCCTTTGCTGCCTGTAGAGAAGGGATTGAAGAGTTTAAAAATCCTGGCAGATGTGATGGAAGCTTTTTAATTGACTTATTTTAAAAGTTTTAAAATCATTCTGACTGCAAGAAGGAGCACCACTATTCCTAAGAATTTTTTTACTGTGCCAGGTTTTAAATATTTTTGCATAAAATAAGTTCCTAAATAACCTCCTAAATAAGCAGTAGAACCTGCAACCACAAGGAGAGTAAAATTAATGTGCCCCATAACCCAATAAGAAAGAAAACCTGTAAAAGAAGAAAAAGGCACTACTAAGGCAGTAATAGCTGCTACTTTTTTAGGATTATATCCAAGGAAAACCATAAAAGGGGAAATAAGAGCCCCTCCTCCAACTCCCAAAAGTCCTGAGCAAAATCCTGCAAAGCTTCCAATCCCTGTTAAAGGTAAAAATGGGGCATCTTCCCGATAAGTTTCTTTTTTTGTTCCCCTAAAAAAAAGCATCATATTCCCTGAAAATAGAAGAAAAAGAATAAATGCTATAAGAACTGCACGAGTGGGAATTTTAGTAGAAATATAAGCTCCTACAGGTGCTATTACCATAGAAGAAATAATAATAGGTAAACCCACTCGCAAATCTATTTTGCGATTACGAATATTTGAAATAGTAGCTCCTGTCATACTTAAAGTATTGATAAAAAGACAAGTGGGCTTGACCTCGTTTAAAGGAAAACCTAACCAATGAAGAATAGGCACTAAAACTATTGCTGAACCTACTCCTCCCAAGGCAAAAATAAAACTACAGATAAAAGAGAGTAAAGCTACAAGGAAAATCATAAGATCCTCTTACTTTTCAAATCCTTCCTCATAACCTGCACAATCTATACAAACCTTCTTATTTCCTAAAATTCTTAAATAAGGAGGTGAGACCCATTCTCCACAGATCTCACAGGGTTGAGCTCCTAAAATTTCCTCTGGAGGCTCAAAGTCTGAATCTTCAACTTCACCAATCACAAATATTTCCTCTTCAGGAGCTTCCAAAATAATTTTTACTGCTTCCCAGGCTTCCTCTTCAGGAATCTCATGAGGAGGAATTCCCTGAGCCCTTTTTTTCATAAAAGAAGTTTGAGCTATTTTTTCTCTTATCTCTGGATTAAATTTATAAGCAATTCTTATTTGTTTTCCTTTTTTAGCATCAATTAAAGTAAAAGCCAACTTTCCTCTTGGTTTCCATATAAGAGCTGCCTTACCCACAGTGCACCCTGTAGCATATTGAAGACCATCTAAAAAACACACAGCACCATGAGAATAACCTGTTTCTATAATAGCATAAAGTCCTCTGGATTTTATTCTTTCTGCTCCAAGTTTTTCTAAAGCAATTAGCCCTGCTCTAAAGCCAAGGGTAGATGCCCAGCATTTATGACCATGAAACTCAAACATTTTGTTAAGTGCTTCCATATCAATCTTCATACCCTCCCTCCTTTTTAAAGTTGTGTTTTACTGGGAATCATTTTTAAG
>CAZQIW010000132.1:0-3571 GCA_964593845.1 uncultured Thermodesulfatator sp.
ACCCCGCCAGGCCCGAAAGGGAGCAACGGTAGCCGGGCTCTCCGGGTGCCGCAGGGACCCCAATAGCCCCATAAATAAAATTAAATAATGGAAGCGTAAGGGGACTGGTGTCCCTCCCGGGCTTCAAACCCGGTGCACCCCAGAAATAAAGGGGTGGGTGGGTTCAATTCCCACACGCTTCCGCCAGGAAACCTTTGAAAATACTCAAATTGAAGTCTTCAATTGTCAGATTTGTAATATTTTTTTTAGTTTTATTTTTTATTTTTAATCCCTCTATAACCTATTCTCTTATCAGCCTTAAAGAAGAGGTTGAAATAGGAAAAGAGGTTTTAAGAGAGCTAAGTTCTCAGGTAAAATTTATTGAGGATATAGAACTTGTTGCTTATGTTAATAGCATAGGGCAAACTCTTAAAACCCGAGGAGTAGATTTTTCTCCTTTTGATTTTCACTTTTTTTTAATAAAAGACAATACCTTTAATGCTTTTTCTGTGCCAGGAGGTTATATATTTATTAATTCCGGGGTTTTTGAGAGTATAAATTCTGAAGATGAACTGGCAGGCATAATAGCTCATGAAATGGCTCACAATCTTTGCAGACACATAGCCAGAAGAATAGAAACTATAAAAAGGATGCAAGTGCTTACAACAGCAACTATCCTTGCTGCTATACTTCTTGGCAATCCTAAGGTAATAAATGCAGTAGGTATAAGCTCTATAGCTTTGGCACAGACTAAGCTTTTAGCTTATAGCAGGGCTGATGAAGAGGAAGCAGATCGCACAGGATTTCAAATTCTTTCCCGTGCAGGATATAACCCTTGGGGAATGGTAAATATAATGCAACGACTGGCAAGACAAAGCAACTTTGCTATAGAACTTAATTACAGATACCTCTTAACCCATCCTCTTCCTCAAGAAAGATTGAATTATCTTATCTTACTGGCTCAAAAATACACTTCAAACAAAACTCCAGTTAATTTAATTTGTCCAGATAAAGTTTATTTTAAAAGATTGTGTATAAAAGCCACTGTGCTTTCTACAGATCCAGAAAGCTTAGTGCCAACTTATAAGGAAGAACTTGAAACTAAAGAAAATCCCTGGACAAGATATGCCCTTGCCCTTGCTTTGGGAGAGGAGAGGTTTTTTAAAGAAGCTTTTAAAGAAATGCAAAAAGCCCTTGCAAAACTTCCAAAAAAGCCTTATTTTTTGTTGGACTTGGCAGAGCTGTATTTTAGAGCAGGAGATTACACCAGTGCTTTAAAAATTATAAACAATATAAAAATACCAAATCCTCCAAAATATGGCTATCAAAAAATTTACTCTTTAAAACTCAAGTATTTAAAAGGAAGAATTTTAGCAGAAACAGGAGATCCCTACAGTGCCTATAAGATGTTTAAAGACTTAGAAAGTAATCCAGTGCTTGAAACAGATCCTTATTTTTACTTTTACTTTGGGAGAATTTGCTCCCAACTTGGTAAAGTAGGAGAAGCTCATTTTTACTTTGCTAAGCATTACGAATTCAGAGGAGATTATTCTGCAGCTATTTATCATTACAAAAAAGCCCTTTCTTTTTTACCCAAAACAGATAAAATGTATATAGAGGCTAAAAGCGACTTAAAAAAATTAAATAAAAGCTTAAAGAATGTCAACCCAGAAGGAGGAAGTAACTATAGGAGGAGTAATTAATGAGTGAAAAGAATGTTTCCAATGTGAGAAAGCACAAAATAAAAATAAGGAAACCCTTTAAATTTAGCTGTAAAGAAAAAATAGTCTGTCCTTACTGTAATAATAGCGAAGAGTTTTACGAAGTAATAGAAAATGCAACTTTTTTGATTTACTATATTCAAACTGCTGATGGCACTCTGGAACCTATAGAGGAAGAAATGGAGGTTCTTGGTCCTGTAAAATTTTTTTGTGCTAATTGCCATGCAGATCTTACTATGTTGAGGAATAAAAACAAATAAAAAATGAAACCTTATTATATAGTATTAAGCTATCAGGCTTTTAGAAAGCATTTTAATGAGCTGAAGGAAGGAGATCTTATAGGAATAAGATTACCTTTAAAAAAAGAAGAAACAGGGCTTATAATAGATCTTCTCCACAGAAAAGTAGAAGCTTTTCCTTCTTTTCTTTCCCAGATACTTAGCACTTCAAAAACCCTTCAGGCTGAAATCTTAAAAGAATTTATGTTACCTTTTACTTTTGTAATCAGAGATAAAAACACACTTCTTTCTGCTATGTCTGAACTCTCTTCTCAAAGAGCTGATTCTGGAAAATTTATTACCAAAGATGATAGAGCTAATTGTGGTCTGGGAGTAAGATTGTGGAATTCCTTAGAGGAAATTTTTAATTTTGCAGGCACATCTGTTTTACCTTTTCCTTTTGTTTTGCAACCATTTTATGAAACAATAAAAGATATACGGGTTATTGTATTAGGAGATTACTATATTGAAGCTTATGTAAGAGAAAATCCTTATAATTTTAGAAAAAATATTTTTTTCGGAGGTAAAGCCAAGGCTTATGAACTTTCAGAGAAAGAATTAAAATTTTGTAAAAAAGTTATGGAAAGAGGATGCTTCCCTTATGCTCATATAGATTTAATTTATATTAACAACGAAGGACCTTATCTTTCAGAAATTAACCTTAAAGGAGGAATAAAAGGAGCTCAAATAAGTGTTGCAAAATACGAAGAAATTATAAACAGAATCACTCAGGAATTTTTTAAAAAATGGGAAGAAAAATATCATCCAGTTGTGTATTTAAGACCTTAAATATACTCCATTTTCCTTTATATACTCTATAAACCTCTGATAAACTGGATGAGAAGAAATTGTTCTGCTATTTCCTACGCAAATAAGTTTTCTTCTTGCTCGGGTAATAGCTACATTTAGCCTTCTTAAATCCTTTAAAAATCCGATCTCTCCCTTCTCGTTTGAACGCACAAATGAAATAATAATAACCTCCTTTTCCCTCCCCTGGAAACCATCTACAGAATTAACTTCTATTTTTAAATTTTTTTCTAAAAGAAGCTGTTTTATGAGTTTTACCTGAGCAGCATAAGGAGTAATTATCCCTATATCTTTTTTATTCACTCCCATTTTGCAAAGCTCCTCAATAAGCTCTATTACTAAAGCTGCCTCTCCGTAATTTTCATACGAGGTTGAACCCTCAGGCTGAAACTCTAAGGCATTAAACTCTGAGGTATCCAGAAAAGAAAGAGCAATATCAGGATCTAAAATCTCTTTAAACTTTTGAGGATCTTTTACTCCCAGGTCTTTAAGAGTATGGTTTTTTACTAATGGATCAGCTTTAAGTCTTCCTTCATAAAACTCCTTATTAGGAAATTCCATAATTTTTTCGTTCATTCTGTATTGAACCTCAAGCATCAAAGATAAATCTTTGTGTTTATTAATAAGTTTTTCAAAAAGAGTTTCTTCAAGTTCTTTTGCTTCTTCACTTAAAATAGTAGGAGGTAACTGTTTGTGATCCCCTGCAATATAAAATTTATCAACTTTCATAATGGGAATAAGAGTGGATGGTTCAATCTGCTGACTTCCCTCATCAATTACTGCTAC
>CAZQIW010000133.1:0-3538 GCA_964593845.1 uncultured Thermodesulfatator sp.
TAAACCAAGACTGAGGCAATCCCTGAGAATGAAATCTTTTAACCTTTTTTATAGCTAAACGAATAGCTGAAAGAAGATCAGAAGAAACTTGATTATAAGCTTTTTTTATTTCCTCCTCACTCACTTTCAGTTCTTCAGGCTTTAAAAGCACACCATCAAATTTATTGGTAAATTCTATTAATGCTTTATCTCCTTCTTTTTTAACTTTTTCTCCAATTTTTTTAACATTTTTTTCAATACTTACAGGAAAATCTTCTATTCTGTTAATAACCTTTCTTAAATATACTTCTGCTCTTTTTGAAGGATATTGATATACCCTGATATTCATTTTAAACTCCTTATTAAGCTTTTTACCAACTACTGAAAGGTTCTTGCCAGCTCTGTTTTAACTCTCTGATATCAGCTTTAAGAATGGTGTTTCCATTTAGCCCTTTTATTAAGAGCACTGGTTCTGCTATAACTTCTCCTATAAGAGAAAAGGGCAGACCTGACATTAGCTTTTCAAAATCCTTTACCTTCTCCTTTTTTACTGTAACCAATATTCTTCCTGCACTTTCTGAAAAAAGTATATAATCCTCTCTTTTTTCTCCTTCATAAGGAACAGCAGAAAGGTCCACTACTATCCCATACCCCCCAGAAAAAGCCTTTTCAGCAAGAGCAACTCCTAATCCTCCATCTGAAAGATCATGAGCTGACTCTATTAATCCATAATAAATGGCATCTCTTAATCTTAGATAAAGTTTTTTATTCAAATGAGGATCGGGCTTGGGAACTTTTCCTCCTTTGATGTTAAATAAATTAAAATACTCTGAACCAGCGAGTTCCTCTTTTGTTACTCCCAAAATAAATACAAAATCTCCAGGATTTTTTACATCCATGGTTTGAGCTAAAGCTACATTAGGAATCTTAGCTACTACTGAAAAGAGAAGGGTAGGGGGGATAGAAATTTTTAAACTACCATCAGGTAAAATAGTTCCCACTCCATAAGGATTAGGACCATCAGGATCTAATCCAAGGTTCATAAGATAATCATTTTTCATAGAATCTTTTCCAGAAATACAGGGAACTCCATAAACCTTAGTAAAATCATAAAGAGCCATATTGGCTCTTACAAGCTGGGCAAGTTTATATTTTCCATCAGGAGTTTTTTCACTTTCTATAGGATCACACCAGCAAAAGTTATCAAGACCAGCCATGTGTTCTAAATCTGCACCTACACACACTGCATTTCTTATAGCTTCATCTATAGCATTAGCTACCATCCAGTAAGTATCATAATCAGAAAATTTGGGACATATTCCATGAGCAACCACAATACCACTTTCACTTTCAAGATCGTATCTCAACACCGCTGCATCACTTGGACCATCATTTTCCACTCCTACAAGAGGTTTTACCACGCTTCCACCCTGAACTTCATGATCATACTGCCTTACCACATATTCTTTAGAACAAATATTGTAAGACTTTAAAAGGTTTTTTAAAACTACTTCATAATCCTCTGGTGGTTCTACCTCTGGATTTTTTGGATAATCTGGTGTTTTCCATTCTGCATAAAGTTTAAGCTGGGGAACCCCGTTGTGAAGGAAATCCAATGGTAATAATCCTACAGTTTTCCCTTCATAAAGAATATGAAAATATCCAGAGTCTGTAAATTTTCCTAAAACAGTTGCAAGAACTCCCATTTTCTCCGCAAGTTCTAAAAATCTGTTAATTTTATCTGGGGGCACAGCAAGTGTCATTCTTTCTTGGCTTTCTGAAAGAAATATTTCCCAAGGACGAAGACCAGGATATTTTAAAGGAGCCTTTGCAAGATCAATCTCAGCTCCTCCAGATTCTGTAGCCATTTCTCCTACTGAACAAGAAAGACCTCCTGCACCATTATCAGTAATAGAATTATAAAGTTCTTCATCCCTTGCTTTAAGAAGAAAATCCACTAATTTTTTCTGAGTAATAGGATCTCCAATTTGCACAGCAGTAGCAGGAGAGCCTTCATGCAGGGCTTCAGAAGAAAAAGTTGCTCCGTGAATACCGTCTTTTCCAATTTTTCCACCTATCATTACCACTAAATCACCTGGTTTAGCTCCCTTTTCCCAAGAAGGCTTATCCTTTATATAAAGAGGTAAAAGTCCTCCTGTTCCACAGTAAACCAAAGGTTTTCCAAGATAGCGTGGATCAAAAACTATAGATCCATTTACAGTGGGTATTCCACTTTGATTTCCACCATGCTCAACACCTTCTCTAACTCCTTCAAAAATACGCTTTGGATGTAAAATCCTGGGAGGAAGAGGTTTATTCCAGTCTGGAGGAGCAAAGCAAAATACATCAGTATTAAAAATAAGTTTAGCACCTTTACCTGTTCCCAAAGGATCTCTGTTAACTCCTACGATTCCTGTTAAAGCTCCTCCATAAGGATCTAAGGCAGAAGGACTATTGTGAGTTTCAACTTTAAAGGCTAAAGCCCATTTCTCATCAAGTTTAATAACTCCTGCATTATCTACAAAAATAGAAAGACAAAAATCCCTCTCACCTTTTTCTTTTCTTATCTCCTCTGTAGAGCCCTTTATAAAAGTTTTAAAAAGACTATCTATAGTTTTTTCTTCACCTGTATCTAAATCTTTATAAAAAATTTTGGCATTAAAAATTTTATGCTTACAATGCTCAGACCAAGTCTGTGCAAGACTTTCAAGCTCAACATCTGTAATTTCAGAACCAAGTCCGTATTTTTTACGAATTTTTATAAATTCAGGATCGGAAAAATATTTCTGAATGGTTTGCATTTCTTCAAGATTTAATGCTAAAAGCCGCTCTTTTGAAAGTTTTAAAAGTTCTTCATCAGATAAACTTTGTAAATCAAAAGTCTCCACTACAGGTGGAAAATATTCTGTAACTCTTGGAAGGACATAATCTAATCCGTTTTGGATAAATTCTTCCCGAGATAAAATAAACCACCTTTCAATAAGTTCATTAGCTAAAAGCTCTTTAGCAATTCGGTTGACTTGTTCCTTTTCCAAATTTCCTTTTATTAAAAACTGGCGTGCAAAGTAAACTCCTTCTTTAGAATTATCTAAAGCCCTTTCAAGGACATAACTCAAAGCTTCTTCAGCTGTTTTACCTTCGTTATCAGTTACTCCTGGACGATAACCAATTTCTAATACCCAGTCAAAGGAATAACCAAGAGACAGAGAAATAGGTTGATTAATTGTAAATACCTGTATTACTGGATCACAAAGGGCAGATTCGGCAAAAGTTTTAATAATATCTTCGGAAAAATCTCCTTCTACTAAATAAACTTTTACAAAATGAACCTCTTCTACTGAAATTCCAAGATTTTGTTTAATTTTCTTTTGAATTTTTAAACCAAAAACATCCTTTAAAGCAGGTTTAGTAGCTACTTCTATTCTATAAACTTTCATAATTTTGAATATATCATTAGACACAACTTTTTCAATATCCAAAAAGAGGCTGTTTGAAAAATGATTTACAAAAGTTTATATATGTAGCGGCAGGGTTTACCCCTGCCCAAATCATCTCCCAC
>CAZQIW010000134.1:0-3336 GCA_964593845.1 uncultured Thermodesulfatator sp.
GGTGAAAATTCTTTTAATTTTAAAATTGAAGGGAATACTATTCCAGAAAACTCAGATGTTGTTCTGGAAGAAAACGGAGAAAAACTCGTTATCCTTGAAGAATTTACTTTTAAAGTAAAAGCAGACGACACCACATATAAGCTTGCTGAATGGCTTTCTCAGAAAATCTTTCCACAAGAAGAGGCTTTTGATTACTGGCGGGAGAGGATAAAAAAGAATCTTGTTATTTTAAGTGATGACGAGTTTGCTCAATTTGTTAAAACATCAACTGAAGTAATTACGAGGACGAAGATAGATAACAAAACCAGCACTGTAGCTCCTGGTGCCCTCTGGACAGAGGAGTATCTTCCTCAGGACAGTATTCTTTATTCTTTGGTAATGTTTACCTCTCCGAGAGTTACGGATGACTCCAAAAAAGGCAAATTTAAAGCTAATTCTATAGAAGAGGAAGCTAAGCTTGTTTATCAAACTTTTAAAACTCATCTTCCACCGGTTATTCAAATTGGAGGCAACCAGACTATAGGGAAAGGCTTTGTAAGAATAAAGCTTTTAAATGAATAAAGGAGGAGCAGAAAATGGCAGGAGAGACCATAATAAGCAAGCTTGAAAAAGGGAGAGCCGAGTTTGCTTATGAGAAAGTAAAAGAAGTGCTCTCCCAAGATAAAAAAATACAGAAGGAATATCGTTCTTATGTAAAAAGACTTCCTCAGATGATACTTTCAAATGGACTTGGGCAGACTATTGCCTTTGTGTTTTCTAAAAAAGCAAAAAAGGACCAGCTTAATGCTTATAATTTTGTTTATAATCACATTTCTCAGTATCTTGAAAGTGAAAATACAACCAGAATAAAGAAAGATAAGTCTAAACCTCTTGAAGAATGGGTAATTTCTTTAAATTCTTTAAGTTATCGTTATGCCACAGAGGAAGTGCTTGCCTTTTTAAACTGGCTAAGAAGATTTGCTGAAGGAATGATTGAAACAGATGAAGAGTCTTAAAAAGGGGAGAAAAAATGGCTAAAAATAAAAAATTTTTTAGCAAAAGAAAGGATTTTAAAGGACAAACAGAAGATTTTAGTAAAAAAATTGAGTTTTTCGTGCCTGAAGACACAGCGAGAATACTTAAAAATTTTTTTAATGTTAAAGGGGAAGGAAGAAATTGGAATTATCGCTTTACTGGCAAATTTCCTTTAAATCCAGCTTTGCTCTTTGCAAAGTTATTTCCCTTTATTAAAGAAAAAAAGGACGACAAGGATAAATACCTCAGGCTGGTAGCTGAAGAGGCGGAAAAGTTTCAAAATAAAACAGAAATTGTAAAACTTTTAACCAGACGGCAGCAGGAGCTTATAAAGAAGCTTAAAACTCTTAATTTTGAGGTGGAGGAAATCACTGCTCAGGTTGAGTGGAGGCTTGTTGTTGGGCTTGGTGCTTCTCATTTTCACGAAACCTCTATGACTTTTCATCACATATATGGAATTCCCTATATTCCTGGAAGTGCAGTAAAAGGCATAACCAGGCACTGGGTGGTTTTTTCTAAATTTAATAATAATGAAGAGGAAGCCTTGAACGACAAAGGTGAAAAATTTCCCAAAATTTTCGGCACTCAGAAAGAAGAGGGGGAAGTTATTTTTATGGATGCCTATCCAGTGGAAAAGTTTAAGCTTGTGCTTGATATAATGAATCCTCATTATCCTGATTACTATTCCAGAGGTGAGCCTCCAGCAGACTGGCAAACTCCAAATCCCATACAGTTTTTAACTGTGGAAAAAGGAATTTTTAAGTTTTACCTTCTTAGTCAGGACAAAGATCTGCTTAATCAGGCATGCACCTGGCTTAAAGAAGCCTTAGAAATGTTTGGCATAGGTGCAAAAACTTCTCTTGGCTACGGCGTTTTTGAAGTGCTTTCCAGATGATAGAAAGCTGGTTATAATAATATTATTACAAAAAAATGATAAAAGGAGCCCTGACATGGAGGAATATTTAAAAAAAGAGATAGAGCTTTTGCCTGAAGAGGGAAAGAGGCTTCTTGCTGAGTTCTGCGAGTTTCTCGTGAAGAAATACGCAAAAGAAAAAGTAAACAAGGCTGAAGAGCTAAAAAAACTTTTTGCAAAACCCAAAGGGAAATTACCTGATGGGTTTTATCAGCCTGTAAAAGTAAGTTCCTTTTCAAAAGTGGCAAAAAGGGACGAAATATATGGAGAATAGAGTCTTTGTGGATACCAATATCTGGATTTATGGGCTTACAGAAAGTGATCTGGATGCTGATAAAAATAAAAGAGCAATTTCTTTAAACTTGTTTGAAAATCTATTAGCAGAAGGAAGAAGTATTTATATCTCAGTTCAGGTACTGAACGAGTGCCACTGGAATTTTATTAAAAAGTTTAAATTACCAGATGAATTAGCAGTAAATGTAATTCAGGAGAATGTAATACCAATTTCTAACATAGTAAGTATGAATTTAAGCACTTATATGATGGCAAATGATTTAAGAAGTAAATACAATTTTTCTTACTGGGACAGTCTTATTGTTGCATCTGCCCTTGAGAGCGGTTGTGAAGTTTTATACACTGAAGACATGCAGGATGGACAGGTAATTGAGGACAGGTTGAGAATTGTAAATCCTTTTAAGTAAACGCAGGGGGAGGAAAGAAAATGGAGGAATATTTAAAAAAAGAGATAGAGCTTTTGCCTGAAGAGGGGAAGAAGCTTCTTGCTGAGTTTTGCGAGTTTCTCGTGAAAAAGTATGGAAATATGCATTACAGAAAACGAGATAAAAGAAGTATTGAAAAGGACATTTTAGCAGACCAGATTGCTATTGACACCAAAAAGTGGAAGTTCAATAGAGAAGAAATATATGGAGAATAAAGTATTTCTGGATACCAATGTGCTTATTTATGCATATTCAAAGACAGAGCCTCATAAAAGGAAAATAGCTCTTGAAATTTTAGAAGACAGGCTGAAAATTGTAAATCCTTTTAAGTAAACAGGTGAAAAGGTGCCAAAATTTCTCTTGGATATGGTGTTTTTGAGAGATTTTTCTGATCTGGTTAGGGTTTACTTTTTATGATATAATCAAAAAATTAAAGAAAAAGAGGAGGTATCTTGTGAAAGTTTACAAAATAACCGGAGATGGTAAAAAATTTTACAAATTACTTCAAATACCTGAAGAATTTGCCGATTATGAGGTAGAAATAATTATAAAACCTATTAAAAAGTATAAAAGCAGTATTTTTAGTAAATTTTTGAAAGATAAAGAAAGAGTAGAAAAGTATAAAAACTTTTCAAGAGAAGAATTACATGGAAGAGAAGATATTTATTGATACTAATATTTTTGTATATG
>CAZQIW010000135.1:0-3304 GCA_964593845.1 uncultured Thermodesulfatator sp.
TTTCATAGCCCCTCCTCTTTTGTTTCTTTTTTAATTATGCCTATTTTTCTGGAGGAGATAAACCCCTCCGCTAAAACAATTTTTTATTTTAAGCAATTTTATATAAACTGTAGCGGCGGGGTTTACCCCCGCCAAAAAACATAGGCGGGCATAAAGCCCGCCGCTACATTTAGCTCTCACTTTCCCTTATCGGTGCCCCCTTTTTATACCTCTTTTTAAACCGCTTTTTAACTTAAAAAATTAGCAGAAATGTAGGAACAGCGATGTTAAGATCTTCTTAAAAAGATTTTAATAATAATAAAGGAAAAATCAACCTTTTCAGTAATGCGTTTTACATTAAGTAAAGAAAAGGGATGGAAATTTGACAATTTTGGTTTTTAGAGTTATCTTTAAACAAATTGTCAAAAAAAGGAGCTTTGTTTAATCATGGAAGATCTTAAGAAATGGGGAATTTCTGTAGAAGATATTCCCCCTGAAGGAATAACGATTGAGTTTAAGGAAATTTCTGATTTAGGAGAAGATTTTAATATTAAAGAACCTTTCTCAGGTTATTTCAAATTGAAAAAACTCGGAATTGAGGTAAAATTAGAGGGCTTTTTAAAAGGTGTGCTTTCTTTGCAATGTGATAGATGTTTAAGCTCTTTTGACTTTCCCATAGAACATAGTTTTAAAATAGATATTAAACCTGTTAATTCTTTAAATATAGAAGAAGAAAAGGAATTAAGTGAGGAGGAGATGGAAGTTAGTTTCTATGAAAGCTCCTGGATTTCTTTTTATGAGATATTGAAAGAGGAGATATATTTATCCATTCCTTATAAAAAGCTGTGCAAACCTGATTGTAAAGGGCTCTGTCCAGTGTGTGGAGCGAATTTAAATGAAACTCAGTGTAACTGTAAAGTTTACAAAAAAGAAAGTCCTTTTGCTGTTTTAAAAAATTTATTAAAAGATAAAAATATAGAAAAGGGAGGTTAAGCACCATGGCAGTTCCAAAGAGAAAAACTTCCAGATCCAGAAGAGGCAAAAGAAGAGCACATCAACATTTAACAGCACCTTCTATTTCAATATGTCCAAGATGCAAATCTCCTAAATTACCTCACAGGGTTTGCCCTTCTTGTGGTTATTATAAAAACAAAGCCTTTCTTGAGGAAGAGCAAGTTTAGCTTTAAGTAGTTAAAGTATGTATAAAATAGTATTAGATGTAATGGGGGGTGATTTTGCCCCCTCAACTATTTTAAAAGGAGCTGAATTAGCTTTAAAAGAGTTTTCAAATGTTCATCTTTTTTTAGTAGGGAAAGAGTCTGCATTAAAAGGCTTTAAAAATTCAGATAGGGTTTCTCTCGTTTTTGCTGAAGAAGTGGTGGAGATGGATGAAAGTCCTGGAGAGGCTCTCAGAAAAAAAAGAGAAGCCTCTATTTTTAAAGGTCTTGAGTTGTTGAAAAGGGGTGAAGCTCAGGCTTTTGTTTCGGCAGGGAATTCCGGAGCTGTTGCAGCAGGAAGTATTTTTATTCTGGGAAGACTCAAAGGAGTAAGACGCCCTGCTATAGCAACTCTTCTTCCTACTATAAAAGAGCCTTTTGTCTTAATTGATGCAGGAGCTAATGTAGATTGCAAACCACTGGATCTTTTTCAGTTTGGAATAATGGGTAAAATATTTTTAGAAAGAGTCTGGAGGAGGCAAAATCCTAAAATTGCCTTACTTTCTATTGGAGAAGAAACAGGAAAAGGAAATACCTTAGTAAAAAATACTCATCAAATTTTTATTGAGTCTGGTTTGAATTATGTGGGAAATATAGAAAGTAAAGACATTTTCAAAGGCGAAGTAGATGTGGTGGTATGTGATGGATTTATTGGGAATATTTGTCTCAAACTTTCTGAAGGACTGGCAGAAGTAATAATGGAGATGCTTAAAAATGAGGTTAAAAAGTCTTTTATTTCTCTTTTAGGTATGTTTTTGGCTAAAAAGGCTTTAAAAGGTTTTAAGAAAAAGACAGATTGGAGAGAATATGGAGGAGCACCTCTTTTAGGAGTAAAAGGTAATGTAATTATTGCCCATGGAAGATCAGATGCTATAGCTATAAAAAATGCTATAAAAGTTGCTATAAATTCCATAAGATTTAATTTAGTAAATCGTCTGGAAACAGCTATTCAGGAAAATCTTATAAAGGAGGAAAAGGAGTGAGTTTAAACACAGTAAAGTCTGCTATTCTTGGAATGGGGATGGCAGTTCCTTCCAAAATTCTTACTAATTTTGATCTGGAGAAAATAGTAGATACTTCAGATAAATGGATTACTGAAAGAACTGGAATTAAAGAGAGAAGAATTCTGGAAGATGGAGAAAATATAAGTTCTTATGCTATAGAAGCTGCAAAAGAAGCCCTGGAGAAAGCAGGAGTTAGTCCTGAGGAGTTAAACCTTATTATCTGTGCTACAGTCACACCAGAGTATATAATTCCCTCTATGGCTGTGCTGGTTCAGGAAGGGCTTCAGGCTAAGAATGCAGGGGCTTTTGACCTTTCAGCCACATGTTCAGGATTTGTTTATGGATTAGCTGTAGCTGATCAATTTATAAAAGTTAATCCAGATTGGAAAATTCTGGTAATAGGTGCTGAAGCACTTTCCCGTAAAACTAACTGGCAGGACAGAACCACTTGTGTTCTTTTTGGAGATGGAGCAGGAGCTGCTATAGTTGGAAAAAGTCCTGATCCAGAAAATAGAGGGATTATAGACTTTGCCTTAGGGGCAGATGGTTCTCAATGGCCTCTTCTTACCTTAAAAGGTGGAGGCACCTGTTATGCACCTTTTGATGAAAGACTTCCAAAAGAAGAATACTATATCAAAATGAAAGGAAGAGAAGTATTTAAAGTAGCAACCAGGATGATGGAAAAAATTGCTTTTGATCTTTTAGAAAGGAATAATTTTTCTACAGAGGATGTAAAATTTCTGGTTCCTCATCAGGCTAATTTAAGAATTATTGAGTTTCTGAGAGAAAGGTTAGGACTTCCAAAAGAGAAAGTTTATGTAAATATTCACAAATATGGAAACACTTCAGCAGCAAGCATACCTTTAGCTCTTTATGAGGCTGAGAAAGAAGGGAAACTGGAGAAAGGAGATTTAGTTTTACTTGTTGCTTTTGGAGGAGGCTTTACCTTTGGTGGTGTTCTGTTAAGATGGTGATGAGGTAATAAAGCGATTAGAAGGCAAATGTAGCGGCGGGCTTTATGCCCACCTGTAAAAATTTAAACTTCTTTCTTATCTTATCTCAAATTCAATTCCAGAAATCTCTGTGGAGTTGGTAATGAAGTAA
>CAZQIW010000136.1:0-3200 GCA_964593845.1 uncultured Thermodesulfatator sp.
GTATTTAATAGAGCAGACATTTGTATTTTGGTTTTAGAGCCTGATATATGGACAGATTATGAGGAAAGTGTAATTAAAGAAGCAGAAAAAAGAAAAATCCCTATTATTGGCGTAATAAATAAAATTGATCTAAAAAAGCCTTCTCAAGATTTTGTTAATGAAGTAAAAAGAAAAATAGGAAGAGTTATTCAGGTATCTTCTGTAGATAAAGAAAATAGAGATGATTATATCAATGCTTTAAAAACCCAACTATTAGAGGTGTGTCCAAATGATTTTATTCAGCCTCCTCCGTTAATTGGTGATTTATTGCCTCCTGGAGGGTTAGCTGTTCTTGTTGTGCCTATTGATCTCCAGGCACCTAAGGGAAGGCTTATTTTACCTCAGGTTCAGACCATAAGAGATGCCTTGGATAACGATGCTGCAGCCCTTATAGTAAAAGAGCGTGAGCTTGCACATATTTTAACCATATTAAATCGTCCTCCTGACATAGTGGTGTGTGATTCTCAGGTGGTTTTAAAAATGTGTGCTGATGTTCCAAAGGAAATTCCAGCAACAACTTTTTCTATTCTCTTTTCCAGATATAAAGGGGATTTGGTAGAGCAGGCTAAAGGAGCAGCCCATATAGAGGCTTTAAAACCAGGAGATAAGGTTCTTATTGCTGAAGCCTGCACTCATCATCCTATAGAGGATGATATTGGAAGAGTAAAAATTCCCAGATGGCTAAGGCAGTATGTAGGAGGAGACTTGCAAATAGATGTTTATGCAGGAAGGGATTATCCAGAAAATTTAAAGGAGTATAAACTGGTTATCCATTGTGGAGGATGTGTGCTTAATAGAAGAGAAATGCTTACTCGTATTCAAATGGCAAAAGAAGCCAGAGTTCCTATTACTAATTATGGGGTGTGTATTTCCTTTTTGCAGGGAGTTATAAGAAGAACATTAAGTCCATTTCCAGCTGCTCTTATGGCTTTTGAAAAAGAATTGGAGAAAATTAAAAATGCCACTCACTAAGGATGAAATTATTTATTATTTAACTCATAAAGAGGCTGAAGAAAAGCTCTTTGCCTGGGCTAATGAAATAAGAAAAAAATACTGTGGAGATGTAGCTCATTTAAGAGGGGTGATTCATTTTTCCAATTATTGCAGATGTGATGATCTTTATTGTGGTTTGAGAAAGAGCAATAAAGAAATGAAAAGATTTCGCATGGATAAAGACACTATTATTGCTCTTGCAGATGAAATAGCCTCTTCTGGAATAAAAACCATTGTTTTACAATCAGGAGAAGACCTTTATTATACCAGAGAAATGATATGTGAAATTATTAGAGAGATTAAAAAAAGGCACGATGTGGCTATAACTTTAAGTCTTGGAGAAAGAACTTATGATGATTATAAAGCCTTTTATGAGGCAGGGGCAGACAGATATTTAATGAAGCATGAGACCATGAATGAAAAATTATATGAAAAAATGCGACCTGGAAGAAAGCTAAAAGACCGTCTTAAGGCTCTGGAGTATTTAAGAAAAATAGGTTTTCAGGTGGGAACAGGAAATATTGTGGGACTGCCAGGGCAAACTATTGAAGATTTAGCAGAGGACATTTTATTTTTCCAGGATTTTCAACCTGATATGATAAATATCGGACCTTTTATACCCCATCCTCAAACTCCGCTAAGAGATTATCCTCCAGGGGATTTTGATTTAATGCTGCGTGTTTTTGCTTTAACCCGTATAGTTACTTTAAATACCCATTTAGCAGCAGCCAATACTGTAGCCACTCTAAGACCTATAGAAGGGCAGTATCTCTGTTTTGTAAAAGGTGGTGCTAATGTTTTAATGCCTAATTGCAATCCATTTCTTGAAAGTATAAAGAAAAAAGTGGAGTTTGAGTTTCAATGTGCCCCAAAGAAAAGATATGTTAGTGTGGATGAGGCTAAGTATATCCTTAAAAAAGCAGGAAGGAAAATTGCAAAAGACAAGGGACATTCTTTAAAAAGGCGGGTTAAGGAGGTAACAGAATGTTAAAAATTGCTATTTATGGAAAGGGAGGAATTGGAAAATCCACTATTGCCTCTCATCTTTCAGCAAGCTTTGCAAGCCTTGGAAAGAGAGTTATGCAGATCGGGTGTGATCCTAAGACGGATTCCACTATGAATCTTCTTGGAGGTGAGCCTCCTATTCCAATCTTACGCTATCTTGAAAAGTATGGAGCTCCTGAGTCAGTAGATGATATTTTAAAAATTGGTTTTAAAGGGGTAATTTGTGTTGAGGTAGGAGGTCCTACTCCAGGTCTTGGATGTGCTGGAAGAGGGATTATTACTGCTCTTGAACTTCTGGATGAGCTTGGGGTTTACGAGAAATATAAACCAGATGTGATCATTTATGATGTGCTTGGGGATGTGGTTTGTGGAGGCTTTGCTGTGCCTATGAGAGAGGGATATGCTGAGAAAGTGCTTATTGTAACCTCTGGGGAAAAATTATCTCTCTATGCAGCTCAGAACATTATTCAGGCTATAGAAAACTTTAAAGATAGAAATTACGCAACACTTGCAGGATTGGTTTTAAACAGAAGAAACATTCCTGATGAAATTGAGAAAGTGGAAGAGTTTGCTAAAAAGATGAATACTCAGATTCTTGGAATTATTCCCAGAGACGAATTTATCAATAAAGCTGAACTTGAAGGAAAAACTGCTATTGAGTTAAATCCTGAGCATCCTGTAAGTCAGGTATTTTTTGAGCTTGCTAAAAAATTGCTTGATTCTGAGTCGTGAGGAGGAAGCATGCTAATAGAAAAAACCAGGGTTTCTATAGTTGAGTTAAAAGAGGGTAAAGGTTTTCCTTTTGCTCCGCTTGAAGGAGTAGGTCCAAATCTTTGGGGATGGGGTGTTGTGGAGACCTGTCTTCTTTTACCAAATAGTGTGTGCCTTATGGCAGGACCTCTTGCCTGTCTGAGACATTCTGCTTTTATGGCTCAGGCAAGAGGATTTTATAAAAGATTTTACATGTTACCCATAGAAGAAGTAGAGCTTGTAATGGGAAGCCAGGTTGGAAAGATAAAAGAGGCTATAGAGTATATTATTTCCAAAGAAAAGCCTGAAATTTTTCTTTTAGCTGGAACTTGTTGTGAATATGTGCTTGGAGTGGAATATAAAAAGCTGATAAAAGAAATTAAAGAAAAGTATGGAATAGAGGTTATTTATTT
>CAZQIW010000137.1:0-3199 GCA_964593845.1 uncultured Thermodesulfatator sp.
TCACAGCCCATGTTAGACCTCTACCCATAATACCCCTCCTTCTTTATATAATTTTAAAAATATGATTTATATTAAAGCCTCCAGAATTCAATACTTAGAAATGGTAAAAAAATGGTAAAAATGAAATTAAAATACAGGAAAAATACTATTGACCACTATGTTTCTAAAAGATTTCTTTCTAAAAGATAGTTTTTTATCTTTACATACGCATCTTTTAAAAAATCTACATATTTAAGTGCTTCTTTTATATCTTGTTTAATTTCTTCGAACTCATCTGGATACTCATGAGCAAGTTTATTTCTTAGTTTTCTTATCTTTAACCATTCTTCTGTGGAATTTATTATCCTTAATTTTTCTAACTTATCTAAAATATCTATAAAACTCATATCATCCGTATATTCCCCTACTGTTATCAAAAAAGCTTTAAATAACTTATTTCCCATATAATCTTGAAGTTTCATAAAACGAAATATAAAAGTATCTATAAGTTTAATAATTTCAAAATCTTCAAAATCAATATTATCTAAATCTCCTAAATTTTGCATTTCTTCTATCGTTCTTTCTAATCTATTAAGGTGAATCTGTGCAATTTTAAGTGCATCCTTAATCATAGTATTTTCACTCCAGTGTCTAAAGCTTCTCGATGAATATCTTTAAATTTAGTTTTTGGTGATATTACCAGCAAATCAACTTTTCTTTCTATACCTTTTAATTCTAACCTCGCTAAAAATGTAAGTTTTTCGTTCGTAGAAACCTCTTTGTTGGTTTTAATTAAAATATCAATATCTCCCCCTTTTTTATCTAATCGTGCTCTACTTCCAAAAATATAAATCTCTATATCATCTCCAAATACTTCTTTTACTATATCTTTTATTTTTTCAATCTCTTCTTCCGAAAGTCTAATTCCTCTCATAGCGTTCACAAACAACTTCTTCTATAATAAAAGTTTTTCTATAACTTCCCTGCCAATCTTTCCTTTTGCTTTTTTTACTGACATCTTCATTTCTTCTTTCTCAACACGATTATTATTTTATCATGGATCGAGAAGTTAACAATTTTAAATTTCTAAATTGAATTATACAAGTGTGAAAGTTGTATCAGTTGAAGTATCTGGTAAAATGTTAGATTATGATTGTTTTAGTGCTTGGAGGGGCAAGGAGCGGAAAAAGTAAATATGCTATAAAGTATGCAGAAAATTTACCCAATTTTTCTAATTTTTATTACATAGCAACGGCTCAGGCACTGGATGAGGAAATGAAAGAGCGTATAGAAAGGCATAAAAAAGAAAGAGGAGATAAATGGAAATTAATTGAAGAACCTTTACATCTCTGGGAGGTTTTAAAAAATCTGGAAGAAAATTCAGTAGCACTAATAGACTGTCTTACTCTCTGGCTTACCAATCTTATGATGAAGGAGTATTCTATAGAGGAAAGTTTTGAAAAATTTTTGCAGGAATTGAAGACTTTTAAAAAGAGACCTAATCTCTATGTAATTTGTGTGGCAAATGAAGTTGGACTCGGAATAGTTCCTGATTCTCCCCTTGGAAGAAAATTCAGAGATTATGCAGGATTGCTTAATCAAAAAATAGCAGAACTGGCAGATGAAGTCTATTTTGTAATAGCAGGATGCCCTTTAATTTTAAAATCTCCTTAATTTATTAATTTTTTGTCTCACAAAATCCATTTTGTTTGCAGAGAGCTGTTAAAACTCCTTGATATACGGCTTTTCCAATTAATTCTCCAATTTTACTATGCCCTCCTGTATAGGAAACAACAGGATTTTCTGTCCCTGAGACAATTATAATGTTATCTGTTCCTGTCCCAGTAGCAATAACTTCAGGAGTGTAACTGCTTGGCACTTTTAAATCCTGAAAAGCAGCTGTTTTGGCTTCTGTAGCAGTGATAATAGCTCTTGCCATAGCTCCATCTGTAAGCCTTACATTAGTAAGAAGAATAATATTTACAGTGCCGTGTTTATCAAGCTTTTTTCCGTCAAGATACCATCCACTATCAACGCCTGTTCTAAGAGCATTACTTTTAGCTCCTGCTGTAACCAAAGCTGTAACCACTAAGTTTATTTCCTTTGTCTGGAATCTCTTTGTAACCACTGCAAGATTATCCATATTAGCTGCAGTAGCTAACATGGCAATTTCTTCTGATTTAATTTTATATTTTTGAGCAAGGTTTTCTTTGATTTCTTTCATATAAATAAGCCCTCCAGGTGTATTTCCTTTTCTTTTTTCTTTACAAACCTTTTTCCACAGATCAGGAGAAGCAGAATGATTCACTGCAAGCCATATATCAAGAAATCCTTCCATAGTGGAAAGTGCTCTTCTTTTTTCTGGAAATTTTATTATTAATGTTTTTTCCCAAAAAGGAGTTTGACTATTTTTAGAAAGAACCATAGCTGTTGCTTTTACTTCCTCAGGTAAGGGAATATTTTTTAATTTCATTGAAGCATGTCCTCCGTCTCCTGTTTCAGGATGTAAGAGTTTAATTAGAAGTTTAAGAGTTTTTACGAATCTTGGAGGAGTTGGGCTGCAAAGATCATCTGAATTAATGATGTAAATATGTTTAGTGCGGGCTGCCTGAAGAGTGGAATAGCTTAACCACTTTTCTTTCTCTTTTTCTGCTGCAAATCCCATATCCGTGATAATAATAACATCTGGATTAAGGTGAAGGACTTCTTCTCGGCTAATAAGTCCTGTTTTCTCTGGACCTACATTTATTCCTCCAGCAAGTGTAATATAATCGTTAATAAATGAATTGCGAGGAGCTACCCAAAGAGGATTTATCCCGATTTCCACAATTACTTTTGGCTTTGGAAGTCCGTTAATTTTCTGTCTAAGTTGATTAATTTCAGTTTTTACCTTTTCTACAATTTCTTCTGCCTTTTCTTTTTTTCCTACAATTCTTCCCAGCCTTTCAAATTCACTTAGCATAGTATTTAAGTTTTTCCAGAAAGAAAAAATCTCTACTTTAAATCCATGTTTTCTAAGAGCGTGAATTTGCTGAATAGGTGTGAGATCAGTAGCTAATATAATGTCAGGCTTTAAAGCTATGATTTTTTCCATATTAATTTCTAAGAGAGAACCTACTTTAGTTCTGTTTTTACTTCCAGGAGTTCTATCGTAAATTGTGCTTCCTACTATTTTATCTTGAACTCCCAGAAGATAAAGACTTTCTGTGATAAAGGGGCT
>CAZQIW010000138.1:0-3163 GCA_964593845.1 uncultured Thermodesulfatator sp.
CGGCGGATTTTAATCCACCCGAAAAAATTTTAAGCCAATTAAATGTAGCGGCGGGGTTCATCCCCGCCAAATTACCCCCTCCAAATGTAGCAGCGAGGTTCACCCCCGCCAGATAATTATAGGAGGACATAAAGCCATCCGCTACTTTTATTTTGCCATAAAATGGTGCATTACTTTTCAAACACCCTCAAGAATATCTTGACAATTGAGGATTTTTATTTAATTTTTTATAAATAAAATTTACAATTAAAGTAAAGGGAGGAGTAATTTATGTATAATGTTTTAAAAACTTTCTTTTTCTTAGCTATATTAAGCGTTTTATTTATTGTTTTAGGAAATTTAATAGGAGGTAAAACAGGAGCAACTATAGCTTTATTTATGGCGTTAACTATGAATTTTATTGCTTACTTTTTTTCAGATAAAATTGTTTTAGCTACCAGTGGAGCCATGCCAGTGGAACCTCATCAGGATCCAGAGCTTCATGCTATAGTGGAGGAAGTTGCCAGAAGAGCTGGTATCCCCAAACCCAGAGTATATATTATTCCTGTAGAAACCCCCAATGCTTTTGCTACAGGAAGAAATCCAAAAAATGGTGTTGTAGCTGTAACAGCTGGTATAAGAAGATTATTAACCCGTGAAGAATTAAAAGGTGTGCTTGCTCATGAAATTGCTCACATTAAAAACAGAGATATTCTGATCTCAACCATTGCTGCAGTTTTAGTAGGTGCAATCACCTATTTAGCACACATGGCACAGTGGGCACTTATGTTTGGAGGTTTTTCCCATGGTGATGATGAAGAAGGAGGTAATCCTTTAGTTTTAATAGCAACTATTATAGCTATTATTGTTGTCCCTATAGCAGCTACTCTCCTTCAACTGGCTATAAGCAGAAGTAGAGAATTTTTAGCAGATGAAACAGGAGCCAAAATTATAAAAAATCCTTTAGCACTTGCAAGTGCCCTTAAAAAACTTGAAGACTGGAATAGAGCCTATCCTATGGATGTAAATCCAGCTCACGCCCAGATGTATATTGTAAATCCTCTTTCTGGGAAAACTCTTTTTAAACTTCTTTCTACTCATCCTCCTATTGAAGAAAGGATTGAGAAACTTATGGAACTTGCTAAAAGAATTAGGTAAAATTTTTTAAAAGATTAAGTGCTACTCAGTTAGAAGCTTTTCCATGGCTTTGTGCACCTGAGACGCTTTTATTTCTTTCATACACTTCCAGTCTTTACACTCTTTTTTAAAACAAGGCATGCAGGGAAGATCTGCTTTTAAAACCATATACTTTCCATTCCAAGGTCCTGTTCTCTGAGGTGAGGTTGGTCCAAAAAGAGCTACAGTAGGAATTTTTAGGGCAGAGGCAATATGCATAGGACCTGTATCCACAGTAACCACCAGTTTTGCTCCTGCAATAAGGGGAACTATCTCTTTTAACTTCAATTTTCCCACTAAGGAGTAAACATAAGGATATTTTTTTTCCATGCTTTCAGCCCAGGTTTTTAACTTTGTCTCTCCTGGAGCACCTGTAATAAATATATCCAGTTCTTTTCCCCACTTTTTACACAATTTAATTAGTTCTTCCCACGAGGAATAAAGCCAGAGTTTGGTTTTCCAGCGAGCAGATGGCACAAATACTATGTAAGGTCTTTTTATAAAATTTAACTTTTTATTTAATATATCCTCACTCCAGATAACCTCAGGAATCTTCTCCTCTTTCTCAAGATTCTGATAAACCCCTAAAACTCTTAAAACTTCCTTGGTAAGATCTAAATATCTCTTTACTGCATGAAGATCCTTATCATAAGGCGGAAGCTTGATGTTATAAAAAAAAGGGCTTCCTTCTCTATGGTTGCTGAATCCTATTTTATATTTAGCCCTGCTAAACCCTACAATTAATCCACTCTTTAAAAGTCCCTGATAATCTATAACACAATCGTATTTCTCTCTTCTCAATTCCTGAAGAAAGCTTTTTATTCTGAAAGGAGATTTCAAAATTTTTCTGGAAAAGACAATAAGTTTATAAATGTATGGATGGTTTTGCAAAATTTCTGCATTTCTCTCATCTACCACCCAGTCAATTTGGGCAAAAGGCAGAGCCTTTTTCAAGAGAGTAAGAGAAGGCAAGGTCTGAACTACATCTCCTAAAGCTGATAGTTTAACTATTAGAATCTTCACTGGAGCTTAAGAAGTCTTTTATAATAAATTCTGCAGCTTCTTTTAAATTTTTAGCTACAAAATGAGGATAAATTCCTTTCCTTGGAGCAACATACTTTAATTCCCCTTTTCCATAACCTGTAAGCACAAGAATTCCTTTAATACCTGCATTATAAGCAGTTTCTATATCTACTATTTTATCTCCCACCATATAGGACTTTTTAAGATCTATAGGATACTTTTCCAGTGCCTGAAGAATTAGCCCAGTTTTAGGCTTTCGGCAATTGCATTTTTCATCAGGATGATGAAAACATATAAAAAAATCATCTATTTGCACACCTTTTTTTCTAAGTCTTTTTTGAATAAGCTCATTTGCCTCATGCACCAGAGCTTCTGGAAAATAGCCTCTTGCTGGACCACTTTGGTTGGTAATTACTATAAGTTTAAAACCATTATCTTTTAAAAGTTTTAAAGCCTCCCCTACCCCTGGAAGCAGCTTTAGCCTGGAAAGGTCATTAAGATATCCCACTTCCTCGTTTATAGTTCCGTCTCTGTCCAAAAATACAGCTGGATACTTCATTTTTCCTCCTATTCGTTTACTATATGAAACTTGTATTCATAAAGTAAAAATTCTTTATTAGGCTTCAAAATAGCTGTAAAACCATATTTCTTTTCAAGCTCTTCTAAATAATGTATCTCTTCTCCTATAACTTCTGAAAGTGCAGGATTTATTTCTATTTGAACTTTTTTATTTTTCACATGAGGTCCTATTTTCATAAGTCTTCGCAAAATTTCATAATAAATAGTTTTCTTATTTTTTATTTTACCCTCTCCATGACAATAGGGACAGGTTTCATAAAAAATCTGATAAAGGGAGTCCCTTTTTCGCTCCCTTGTCATCTGAAGAATTCCCAGAGGAGAAATAGGAAGAAAGCTATTTTTAGCTTTATCCTTTTTTAAAGCCTCTTTTAAAGTTTGCAGCACCAGCTCCTGATGTTCTGGATCT
>CAZQIW010000139.1:0-3153 GCA_964593845.1 uncultured Thermodesulfatator sp.
ATAAAATTTATCAACTTTCATAATAGGAATAAGAGTGGAAGGTTCAACCTGCTGGCTTCCCTCATCAATTACTGCTACATCAAAATGAAAGTCCTGCAAAAACTCAGAATGAGCCATAGAATTAGTGGAAACTACTACATCAGCTTCTAAAATAATTTGATTAAATAGTCTTTTTTCCTTATTTTTTAGTTCTTGAATTTTTTTATCTATTTCATAATTTAATACCAGCCAGTTTGCCATGGATCTAATGGTATTCTTAGAAAGCCCTCTTGCCCCTTTTCTTTTTTCTCCCAGATATAAAATTTCCTCATCACTCAGACCTCTTCGGTATTGAGGAATAGGCTTAATGTATCTATCTCTTTTTTCTATAAGTTCTTTAACCTCTTCCCAGCCTGTTTTAATTTCTTTTGATTCTTCATAAGCTTCAAAAATAGCAAAGATAGAAAACTTTTCCAGTTCTTCCATTACCCTTGCAGGATGTCCTATTCTTACAATTTTCAAATTTGGATATTTAGAAAGATTAAGAATTAAGTTGTCAGCAGCAATATTGGAATCAGCAGTGGCAAGGACTTTTTTTCCTCTTTTAACCAACTGCACAATTAGCTCTGTTAAAGTGCGGGTTTTTCCTGTGCCAGGAGGTCCGTGAATAAGGAAGAAATCCTTAGCTCCAAGAGCAAGAGCCACTGCCTGAAGCTGTTTTTCATTTAAATGCTTGTCCTCAGGCTGAAACTCCACTTTTTCTGCTGGTTGAGGATTTTTTAGTCCTAAAATAATATTTCTAAGTTCCCTCTGCCGTCCTGTGGCATGACGCAAAAGCTCTAAATTTTCTTCCATACGCTTAAAAGTGATGTCATTTACATACAGATCAATCCTTACTCCTTTTTTATAAACCCATTTAGGAGGTTTTTGTTCAAAAGCTACAGTAATAGTTTTTTCAGTAACCTTTACCACTGTTCCCAGAAGATCACTTTTAAGTGGATTACCCTGGCTTATTAAAACCACATCACCAGAACTTATTTCTGTTTCTATAGGTTTTTCTCTCCAGAATCTTACTAAATGAAGATGAAATTTAGTTCCTGCTTTTGTTCCTTTTAGATTTAAAATAGCTCGTCCAAGAAATTCTCTTTCCTTTCCTGAGAGCCTTCTTATTTCTTCTTTTTGAAAAGAAATTTCAGCTTGTCTTTCGTATGCTATAAGGGTTTTAAATTTCTCTACATATTTGTGAACTGTTTGGATTTCTTTTATAGTTTGTTCATCAGGAATAAACTCTGGATAGTAATCACACAAAGACTCGTTTCTTAAATAAATAAGAGCAGATTGGTTTGCTAAATAAATGGTTTTAACTTCTTTTTTCTTTATATTTAAACGCTTAAGTTCTTTTAAAATGTGGTTTTCTGTAATAACGCCAGTTAAAAGAAGAGGCATAGTTAACATTTTACCACTAAAATTAAATATGACACATTAGTATGAAGAGTGTTTGAAAAATATTCACAAAAATTAATAACCAGTAAACTAACCAAAATTTCACTAAACATACAAAGAAGTTCCATGTTTCCTACACCTTTTAAGGTAAAATTTAAAAAATCTTTCTAACAAACTAAAAAAACACAGATAAAAAAACAAACTTTACCATCACAAATAAATCTTCAATCTTAAAAACTCTTCGTCCTCTCATAACTTCCTAAATCCTGTTTCCACTTCTAAAATATACTCTTCTATCTTCCTTTGCTCTCTGTAAATCCTATCTCTCTTTATAGACTCCTTGCACAACCTCCTTTTCTCTAACTTAATACCTTTCCGAAATGTCTTGGACAGCTACCAAAATTTTGGACAGATAAAATGTTAGGGTTAAAATTAAAAACTAAGGAAGGGGAAGCCATGAGAAAAACAGATTTTACTATTTATCAAATTATCCGTATCTTGGCAGAAGCAGAAGCTCCAGGTAATTCCGTTGCTACTACCGTCAGAAAATATGGTATCGCCGAACAAACTATTTACCGCTGGAGCTAAAACTCCAAAGGTCTTTCTGCCTCAAAAGCTAAACGCCTAAAAGTACTTGAAACCGAAAATGCAAGACTTAAAAGGCTCCTTGCTGAAAAAGAACTTAAAATCCAAACCCTTACCGAGCTTATTTAAAAAACTTCTAAACTTAAAAGAAAAAAACATGTTAGCAGAAAAAATTATTCAAACCAGCAAACCTTTTTTCCAAAAAGGAATACCTTTAAATACTGTGCTTAAAAGACTGCAAATACCTCGTCCTTCTTTTTACTATTAGCGGAAAAGAAAAATTGAATCAAGAAAAGAACACTTACGACAGAAAATAAAAAACTGGTAATGACTTACAAAACCTATAGCTACAAGAAGATAACAGTGCTTCTCAAGAAAGAAGGATTTAAAGTGAACCACAAAAGGGTATATCGGATTTAGAAGGGAGAAGGATTTAATAAAATACGCTATTTTTAGAAGCAAAAAAAGATATAAAAAAAGAGAAAGGGGGGTTTTGTTCGGAGAAAGCTACTTATGCTGGGCAGATATGGGCAATAGATTTTATACACGATAGTCTTGAGGATGGGAGAAGTTTCAGAATTTTTAATGTAATTGATATTTATTCCCAGAAGAGCATCTGATGATCCTATGATTGATTTTAGTCTTCCTGAGAAGGTGGTAGCAGAGCATCTTGAAGAGTTATTCAAGAGGTATGGAGCTCCCAAAGTGATAAGACGAAATGATGGACCTGAGTTTAAATCAAAGTATTTTCAGACGCTTATGGCGAGATGAGGCATAGAACAGGAGGTAATACCACCTGGGCAGCCTTTTAATAATGGGCATATAAAGAGTTTTCATGACCTTTTACGAAGGGAGTGTTTAAACAGGGAGATATTTGTTGATATTGAAGGATAAGATTCATCCCTGCCTGATTTAAAAGGAGAGAAAACAAAAACAGGATTTATTTTCGCCAGAAAGAAAATGTAGCGGAGGGGGTTTTCCCCTCCGAAGAAAAATAAAGGTAGGGGAGGACTTTAGTCCTCCCGAAAAATGAAATGTAGCGGAGGGTTTTTTCCCCTCCAGAAAACAAAAATACAAGGGGAGGGCTTTAGCCTGACATTACCCGAAAAAATTGCAGTGGTAAGAAAATATGAGGATTAGGGGGAA
>CAZQIW010000140.1:0-3152 GCA_964593845.1 uncultured Thermodesulfatator sp.
GAGCTTCAGGAGTTATCTGAGCTGCTTGCACATCAAGAGGCACATCTATCCATACCGGACCTGGCCTTCCAGTTTTTGCTAAAAATAAAGCTTTCTCCAGATGATACCTGATTTCTTCAGGTTCTAAAATAGTTACAGCATACTTAGTAATAGGTTTTACTATATCTACTATATTAATTTCCTGAATTCCAAATTGTCTTACTCCAAACTGTCTGGCAAGATCTGAACGTTTTACCTGTCCAGAAATAAAAACTACAGGAATAGAATCTATCCACGCTGAAGCACAACCTGTTATAGCATTAGTTCCACCTGGACCAGTAGTTACTAAAGCACATCCAAAGTTTCCAGTATATTGAGCATAAGCTTCTGCTGCAATAGAAGCTCCCTGTTCATGAAGACAGCACACATATTCAATTCCACTTTTTCCAAGAGAGTCAACTAAGTGCATTGCTCCACCACCAGGAAGCATAAAAACAGCAGTAAGCCCTTTTTCTTTCAAAAACTTAAAAATGTAATCTGATAGCTTCATAGTCTTCACTTTTTTAACTTAAATTTGAAATTTTAATTATAATTTTTTAACAAAATTTTTAATATTTTCTATAACATAATCAAGCATCTTTTCACTTAAACCCGGATAAACCCCTAACCAGAAACTATTCATCATAACCTTATCTGTATTTTTGAGCTCTCCTACCACCCGATATTTATATCTTCCTTCTACCATAGCAGGCTGTCTAAGAATATTGCCAGCAAAAATCATTCTCGTCTGAATTCCTTTATCTTCAAGATATGCCACTATATCTTTTCGCGTAAATGGAGCTTTGTCTTTAATTGTAAGAACGAATCCAAAAGGAGAAGGAATAGCATTTTCAGGATAGCAAGGAAGAATAAAATATTCTTCAAGCTCTTTCAAACCTTCATAAAGCCTCTGCCAGTTCTTACGCCTTATTTCAACAAAATTTATAAGTTTTTCAAGCTGAGCAAGTCCTACTGCAGCCTGCATATCAGTAATCTTTAAGTTATACCCAAGATGTGAGTAAGTGTATTTATGGTCATAACCCTCTGGTAAATTTCCAAGCTTCCAAGAGAACCGCTTCCCACAAGTATTGTCTTTACCTGGCTCGCACCAGCAATCTCTTCCCCAGTCCCTGAAAGATAGCAAAATTCTGTAAAATTTTGTATCATCCGTATATACAGCACCACCTTCACCCATTGTTATATGATGCGCCGGATAAAAACTTGAAGTGCCTATGTGTCCAAAAGTGCCAGTAAAATGTCTTCCACTTACAACTTTATCATTTATAAGCTTATATTCTCTTTTTAGGGTATATTCTGCTCCCAGGGCATCGCAATTATCTTCTATTACCCAGAGATTATACTTTTCTGCTATTTCTAAAACTTTATCAAGGTCAAAAGGAATTCCAAGGGTATGTGCTAAAAATATAGCTTTTGTCTTTGGAGATATAGCTTCTTCTATAAGCTCAGGATTTATATTGTAAGTGCCAAGTTCTATATCCACAAATACTGGCACAAGATTATTCTGAATTATAGGAGCCACCGTAGTTGGAAAACCTGCAGCAACAGTGATAACTTCATCTCCAGGCTTTAAGCGTAAATCCCCCAGTTTATAAGAAGTAAGAGCAGAAATAGCCAGAAGATTTGCTGAAGAGCCGGAATTACAGGTAAGCACATGCTTTATGCCCAAGTATTGAGAAAATTTTTTACAAAATTCTTTATCAAAACGCCCAGCAGTGAGCCAAAAATCAAGCGCAGAATCCACAAGATTTATTATTTCCTTTTCATCATATACTCTTCCAGCATAGTTTATACGAGTTTTCCCGGGAGTGAAATTTATTTCTTTTTTATGAAAAGTTTTATAATAGTTCACAATTTGAAATTTGATCCAAGTCCTTAAAACCTCATCAAGTTTTTCTTTAGTCAAAAATGCCACCTTTTCTCTCAAAAATTGATCTTTATGAACTAATATTGTCTTATCTACCCTGATTACAGATTTATATTTTAAAACTCCTTTTGAAAGATCTTTTTCTGAAAAAGGCACAGCGAATTCACTCCAGCTATACCTATCAACTTCAGTAGTAATGTAAGCAACTATATAATCTCCTTCACTTATCTCCGATTCTCCAATGATTAAAGCAGGTCTGATTTTTGAGCCTTTAAGATCTGTAAAAGGAAAATTTAAAAATACAATTTCTCCAATCCTATTTTCAATTCTATTTAAGCCCAAAACATTCCTCCCAATCTATATTTTTATCATCCTCAGTATCAAAAAAATTATAAAGACCTAACATCTTAAAATCGTCCTCACTTCCTGTTATTGTTATACTTGTTTCTTTCTCTGTATTCTCTGGCTCTATTATAATAGTAAGTTTAGCCTCTTTTATGTGAGAAGGAATTTTACTATAAAGCTTTATTTGTCCATTTTTATAGACTCCTTTTATAGCTATCATAATTCGCCTCCTATTCTATATGATCTTCCTATAATAACGCCATATCTTTTAATTTTCATCAAAAATTACCTCCGGCGAGTCTTCAGCATCTTTCATTAAGCTGTTTATGGATATTTCCCGCATCTCCTCTTCTGTCCATTCTTTAAATTCAAAAACTTTACCACTATCCATAATTACAGCATTTATAGATAAAAATTTGCAGGGAACAACTCTCTCCTTGTTTGTAAATACCTTTTACTGCCAACATATTTCACTCCTCCTACATCGCCTCTCTTATCGCCCTCCACAAAAGCCTGCCCTGAGGTCTTATTGTCCCATCAAGAGGATTGTAAAATAAAATATTTTCCTCTATCCAGTAAATTAATCTCTCAAAAATTTGTTCAGGGAAAACTTTTCTTACCTCTTCATCTTTAAATTCCTTTAAAAATTCCCATATTTCCTTTCTATCTTTTTTTTCTCTTAAAAGTTTGGCTTTTATCCATTCAAGCTTGGCTACCTCATCTCTTAACATCCTCTCAAGTGCCTCCTTCTCACTATACCCTCTCTTCTTCTCCTCAAATAAAATCACCATATCCCCCAGCTTTCCCCCAATATATTCCCACACAAACTCTTTATCTTCAAATCCAAACGCCTCATATACTTCAAATGCCTCTTCTTCCCCAAGATCGTCCACAAGCAAATATC
>CAZQIW010000141.1:0-3142 GCA_964593845.1 uncultured Thermodesulfatator sp.
GCCTGGATTTAAAGAAGGGTATAATATATTTGGCAAGAAGACAAAAGTTCCTTTTATAGGTGTGGAAGCTACAGCAAAGTTTGTCCACAAAAGGTATAATCCAATAGAAGCTTTTATTTTAGCAGTAAAAAAGGTAATAGATTTCACTTATTTGACACTGGTAGCAATTGGAAAGCTCCTTTCAGGAGAGCTTCCCTTTTCTACTTTAGGAGGTCCTTTAACCATAGGAAAAATGGTAGGAGAAAATGTAAAGTATGGTTTAGTGCCACTTTTATCCTTTACAGCCTTACTTTCTATTAATTTAGGAATAATTAATATTCTTCCTTTACCTATGCTTGATGGTGGGCATCTGATTATTTTTGCTATAGAAGCTATAAGAGGTAAACCCCTTTCTTTAAAAACTCAGGAGCTTCTTTTTAAAATTGGAGTGGCATTTCTTGTAGCTCTAAGCATTGCAGTGTTTTATAACGATATAATAAAATTAATTAACGGATGGAAAATCCCTTAATTCTTGCTATAGAAACTTCTGGTAAAACTGGTGGAATAGCCTTTTTAAAAGGAAACTTTTTAGCTTCTTTTGCAATTTCTTCTAAGGAATCTTATTCAAAAATACTCTTTAGAGCCTTAACCTGTCTTGAGGATTCCTTTAACTTCTCACTTGAGGACATAGACTATTATGCTATAGATATAGGCCCTGGGAGTTTTACTGGTCTGAGAATAGGTTTTTCAGTATTAAAAGCCTTTTCTCTTATTTATCCTAAACCAGTTATTCCTGTTTGCAGCTTAGAAGTTTTGGCATTTAATTTTGCAGCAACTTCACTTCCTGTGGTAAGTTTAATAAATGCTTATAGCAAAGAGGTATTTATGGCTATTTATAAATGGAAAAAGTTTGAGGCTGAAACTTGCGTTGCTCCCTGCTGCATCCCTTTAGAAAAATTACCAGAACATGTAAAAGAACCTTCTTTATTTATAAGTGAAACTCTGGAAGTATGGGAAGACTTTTTGAAAGAGAAGCTAAGGGATTATTTTATTAAGCCTGAAATTGCAGTTAATATTACTCCTGAGCTGGTTGCCAAGCTTGCTTATTTGAAATTAAAACAGAATAGAGTAGAATTAAAAAATGCAGAGGAGTTAACTCCTTTTTACTTAAAAGCCTCTGAAGCTGAAAGAAAAAGCGGGCTTAAGCTTACATGATTTCTTTTTTACTAAAACGGTTTTTAAGTTTTTTAATAACTCTTTTTGGAATTACCATTATCAGTTTTTCCATAATTCATTTAGCTCCAGGAGGTCCTCTTAGTCCTCTTACAGAATTTAATCCTAAAATCAGTCCAGAATACAGAGAAAAACTTGTTAAAATGTATGGTCTGGACAAACCTCTTTATATCCAGTATTGGAACTGGTTAAAAGGAGTGATAAAGCTTGATTTTGGAAGATCCTTTTCCTTAGATCAAAGACCGGTCTGGGATAAAATTAAAGAACGCCTTCCAGTAACTATTTTTATAAATGTCCTTTCTTTAATCTTAATCTTTTTAATAGGAGTTCCCATAGGGATTTACTCTGCAGTAAAAGCTGAAACACTTTTTGATAGAGCAGTTACTATCATTACTTTTATAGGTTATGCTATGCCGAGTTTTTGGCTGGCAATAATTTTGATGATGATTTTTGGAGTAAAACTTCACCTTTTACCTATCTCAGGTCTTCACTCCACCATAGGTTATGAACAAATGAGCACTTTACAAAAAATATGGGACTGGACAAAACACCTTATATGTCCTTTATTTGTAGCTACCTTTGGAGGAATAGCTGGAATTTCAAGATATGTGAGAAACTCAATGATAGAGGTTTTAAAAGCAGATTTTATCCTCTTTGCAAGAGCCAAAGGTCTTCCAGAAAAAGTAGTGATTTATAAACATGCTCTGAGAAATGCCTTGCTTCCTCTTATTACTATTCTTGGGCTATCTTTACCTGGTTTAATAGGAGGAAGTGTTATTTTTGAAACCATTTTTGGAATACCTGGAGTGGGTCAACTCATGTGGCAGGCTGTAATGGCAAGAGATTATCCTGTAATTATGGCAAATCTATTTTTAATCTCTATTTTAACACTTCTCGGGAATTTTCTTGCAGATATAGGTTATGCCTTAGCTGATCCAAGAATAAGGCTGGGAGATAAGCACTAACCTATGGAAATTTTAAAAAAACTTTTGCAAAACAAAATAAGCTGTCTTTCTTTAATTGTTATTTGTATCCTGGTTATACTTGCGATATTCGCTCCTTATCTTGCACCGTATGATCCTTTTAATATTAATGTAAATGAAATTTTACAACCACCATCTTTTAAACATCCATTGGGAACAGACCTTTTAGGAAGGGATGTGCTTTCTCGCATGATTTATGCTTCAAGAATTTCCTTAGAAGTGAGCCTTGTAGCAGTGGGTATTTCAATAAGCATTGGAACTTTTCTTGGAGCTCTGGCAGGTTACTTAGGCGGCATCGTGGATCAGATTATCTGTAGGTTTATAGATATAATGCTATGTTTTCCCACCATATTTCTGATCTTAGCTGTAATTGCCTATTTAGAGCCATCTATTTTGAACATAATGATAGTGATAGGAGTAACCAGCTGGATGGGGGTAGCTCGTTTGGTAAGAGCAGAAATCTTATCTTTAAAGCAAAGGGACTTTGTCCAGATAGCCAAGATTTATGGAGCAGGAACTCTCAGAATTATTTTTAAACATCTTATTCCTAATGCCTTGCCTCCTATTTTAGTTTCAGCTTCTCTTGGTTTAGGGCAGGCTATTTTAATTGAATCTGCTCTTTCTTTTCTTGGAATAGGAGTTCAACCTCCTACTCCTTCCTGGGGAAATATGTTAATTGAAGGGAAAGAGACTTTAGAAGTAGCCTGGTGGCTTTCTGTTTTTCCAGGAGTTGCAATTCTTATAACAGTGCTGGCTTTTACTCTTTTAGGAGAGAGTTTACAGGAAGTATTGAACCCTAAGAAAGACAAGTAAATGATGATATATTTACATTTGCAACTTTTCCCATAAAACCTCTTTTACTTTCCTTTCTCCTGGGTCAAAACTTATCCCAAAAAGATAAATGGGCTTGCCTTCTTTGAGAAATCTTTCGTGATAACCCTTTTCTT
>CAZQIW010000142.1:0-3140 GCA_964593845.1 uncultured Thermodesulfatator sp.
CTTTCGCTATTTAAAGTTATCATTACCACAGAGATCTTGTTTCTCATAAACTTTTTAAAAAATAATTGCTATTTTAAAAATTCCTGATAAAGATTTTGGTATTCCGGACATTCTTTTTCAAGCTCCTTATGCGTTCCTACCCCCACTATTTTTCCGTCTTTTAGGACTATTACCAGATCTGCGTTTTTCACAGTGGAGAGCCGATGAGCAATGATAATGGTTGTGCGTCCTTTCATCAGGTTCTCAAGTCCCTTCTGCACATACTTTTCAGAAATAGTGTCAAGATGGCTGGTTGCTTCATCTAAAATTAATACCGGAGGATTCTTCAAAATAGCCCTTGCTATGGCAAGCCTCTGCTTCTGCCCTCCAGAAAGACTAAAACCATCCTTCTCCAGGACAGTATGATACCCATGAGGGAGTTTTTCAATAAATTCGTGAGCATAAGCCATTTTTGCTGCTTCTATAATCTCTTCCATAGTAGCATCAGGTTTTCCAAGAGCTATGTTTTCTGCAATACTCATGTTAAAAACCACCACCTCCTGAGAAACTATCCCTATAAGGCTCCTAAGAGAAGCAAGATCAAAATTTCTCAAGTCTATCCCATCAAGAAAAATTTTTCCTTCGGTTGGGTCGTAAAACCTGGGAATAAGCGACACAAAGGTGCTCTTTCCAGCACCACTTTTTCCAATTATTGCTATAATCTTTCCAGCTGGAAGCTTAACTTCAATATTCCTCAAGGCAAAAGTCTCTGAAGATGGATATTTAAAGCTAACTCCCTTAAACTCAAATCCCTCTTTAATCTTGGTAATTCTTTTACTCCCTCCTTTTTCTTCAGGAAGAGAGAGTATCTCCTCAAGCCTCTCCACTCCTGCTATAAAATCGTGAAACTTATTATAAGTACCTGCAAGTTTTTTAATAGGATTAAACACCATAAGTATTGCTGTAAAAAGGGAAAAAAAATCTCCCGGAGTGATACTTCCACTCTTTATAAGATAACCTCCGTAAAAAAGTATAATCCCTCCAGCAAGACCCGTTAAAAAATTTACCGCAAATTTTACTCCTTCTTCGTATTTTACGGACTTTAGTAAAAATCTGTAGGTTTTTTCACAAAGGTGAGCAAAATATTTTATCATTCTGTTTTCTACTAAATACACCTTTATTTCTTTAAGCCCTTTAAATGACTCTGTTAAAGTATTTGTAATTAGCGCTATTTGATTTTGAACTCTATGGCGATTTTTATGAGTCTTTCGTGCAAGCCACTCAGAAGTAATAACAACTAAGGGAAATACTATAAAAGTAAGAAGAGTAAGTTGCCAGGAACGATTAAAAGCCACTCCTATAAGAATAAGCACCGTGACAGTTTCAAGAAAAAGTGTGCGAGAAATATCTCCTACTGTGCTCTCAAGTAGTAAAATATCATTGACTATACGGGAAACCATCTCCCCTGATGTCCTTTGCGTTCCATATCCGATGGGAAGACTTAAAATTTTCTGATACACCTTAATTCTTAGTTCTTTGCCCAGTTTATAAGAGGCTTTTTTCATAAGATAAGCCTGCAAAAAAACTGCACTTCCTCTTAAAAAAAACAATCCTAACAAAAGGAAAGGAAGATAGATCAAGTACTTGTAGTTTTGAGGAAGAAAAACTTTGTCAAAAAGAGGTTTTACCAGCCAGGCAACTGCTCCAGAAATAAGAGAAGCTACGCTGCTACAAAGAATAGAGCCTAAAATCAAGTACCAATATGGTCGGGCAAGCTTAAAGACATACTTAAATGCTTTTTTTTTGGAAACTTGTATCATTTTTATAAAATGCAACCTTTTACTTTTTCTAAAATAGCCTCATCAGGGATGTCCTCTGCTTTTCCAGTGGGAGATTTAAGGGTCAACTCTTTGTAGCCCCAGGGATGCCACCTTTCAAGAGAAGTTGAGCCCAAAAGAGCTACTGTTTTTACTCCAAGAGCAGGACCAAGATGAATAGCTCCTCCGTCCAAACTTACAAAAACTTTGGTATTTTTTATTACACCTGCAAGCTCAAGAAAGTTTTTTGTTTTAACAAAAACTCCCTCTGTCTCCTCTGAAAGAACACAAGCAAGAGAAAAATCTTCTGGTGCAGCAGTAAAAAATATCTTTATATCCTCCTTTTGAAACTTCTTAAAAATTCTCTTTAGCTTTTTAAAAGATAAACGATTTTTTGGCTTTCTTGCCGAGATATGAAAAAGAACTTCTATTCCAAGGTGTTTAAACCTTTCCACCAGCTCTTCTTCCACAAAAAAGAAAGGTCTTTCCCCTTGATATTTTACTCCCAGAGGTCTCACACACTCAAAACAAAACTCCACTTCGTGCATAGACTCAGAAGAATTTACATGGTGAGTAAAGTAGTCTTTGCCTGAAGGATTTTTAACACCAATCCTCACCTTTGCACGACTAACCAGGCTAAACTGCTCTGCATAAGGAGAATAAGTCCCTCTGAAAACAATACATACATCGTATTTTTCTCTGAATATTTTACCCATTATTTGAAGTTTACCACAAAGGGCTTTAACCTTGTCTAAAAATTTTGTTTTATGCTCAGGTTTGGTGTAAAGGTAAATTCTGTTAACGAAAGGATTTTTTCGTATTGCTAAATAGTTGTAAGAGTTTACTACAATGTCAATTTGTGCCTCTGGATACTTTTTTCTTAAAGCCTCTATAGCAGGGGTTGTGCAAATAAGGTCTCCCAAGTTGTCATTCCTTACAAGAAGTATTTTCATTTAAATGCAGATAATTACCTTCTTAGAAGGAGATTTAGTAGTATGGTTAGCACGATGCTTAAAAGGATGCAGGTTGCCAAAGGAAAATAAAAGGTAAAATTTCCTTTTTTAATATAAATGTCTCCTGGAAGTTTGCCAAAATGAGGTATTTTAGGAAGAAACATAAATCCTATTCCTATAAGCACTGTTACCAATCCTACAAATACCAAAAATTTACCTAAACTTGAAAATTCATTCATAGTTAAAATTTTATAATATTTTACAGAAAATGCAACACCTTCGGTATTTCCGAAGCCAGTGAATGTGGAGAAGGCGGTGTATTTGGTCTTAGAAAGCGCGCGCCCGGCAGGACTCGAACCTGCAACCTTTGGATTCGTAGTCCAATGCTCTA
>CAZQIW010000143.1:0-2986 GCA_964593845.1 uncultured Thermodesulfatator sp.
CCCGAAGTAAACGCCCTGCTTTTTTCTTAACAAGCACTTCTTCTGTGCTCGGTGTGGTAAAAAACCTTTTCATCTTTCCTTTTACCGAAGCAAATTCTTCCTCCCCACGATAAGCAGTTACATACATGGTAAGCACATGCTTGGTGTATTCACCCACCTGCACTTTATCGTCTTTTAACTTGATGTAAAAAGCATTGGTAGCCAGAGGTAAAGAACTAATTTTAAACCCAGCAGAAGTAAGTAAACTTTTGGCTTCGTCTATTAAAAATGGCTCGTTTGCACTTACATACACCGTAACACCACCTTTTATTTCTTTTACCAGCTCCACAGAAAGGCTTTTCTTCTCTCCCCTTGCTAAATAAACATTTTTTATTACTTCCCTATACCCAGGGGCTACGATTTTTACTACATAATTAACCTCAGGAGGAAGATAAATGGGCTTCCCTGCAGGATATACCTTCTGATTAATAATGATTTTCGCAGTTTCAGGAATGGTATTTATTACCAAACAGCCGTAATTGAGATAAGTATTTATCTCTTCAATTTTAGCTTGTGCAAACTGGATTATCTCTTTTTCTTTTGAAGAAAGGAATGCAAGGTTAAGCATAAACTGAGCTTTAGTAAGGGCTTCTTTTAATTGCTTACGATTTAATTTTTTCAGGTCTATACTTAAAGCACTTTTTAAATAACCTATGGTCTCCTTAAGAGACTTTTCAGTAAAATAGGCACAAACTTTGTAACCTTCGGGTTTTCTTCCAAAATCTTTAAACTTTACTCCCTGCAATAAACTTTGTGTAAAAATAGTAGAAGAGGATACATAGCTTCTGCTTACTTTTCCTTTTTCTCTTTTTTTATAAAGCTTTTCCTCAGCTTTTACCTGAGCTACGATCTGCTGAGAAAGAGCTTTGAGAGCTGAAATTTTAGCATTCTGGGAAGTAGAACCAAAGGCACAGGCTTTAAGAAGCACCCGGGAACCAAAATCTTCTTCTAATTCTTCAAAAGCTGTATCTGCCCGATGCTTTTGATATAATAAATCTTTATCTGAAGCCTGTGTATAAGAAAAGGTAAATAAAAGTACAAAACCTAAAAATAATAATATCTTCTTCATCATTTTACCTCCATTACTCCAGCATAAATTATATTTCCTTTCTGATATATTCCAATTAAACGAGCTGAAACAGTTTGTTTCACGCCTGTTTGAACATTTTGAAATACAATTTTAAACTTACTAAAACTTCCTTTAATATCCTTCTTTATACTTTCTACTCTAATTTTCGTCCCTTTAGACTTGGCAAGTTCAATAAGAGCATTTATAATTGCTTGCTTTACCTGAGCATAATAACCATTTATGTTAGGTCGTGCTCTTCCTACTGCTACATATTTACCTAAGCAATAAGGATTTTCAATCCAACAAGGCTTACTATATTCTACTTTTTTCTCAATAATATCAGGAGAAATAAGATAAAGATAAAGTCTATCGTTATTTAAACAAATAGACCTTACCATCAGTCTTAAAGATGTAATTCTCCCAGAAGGCGTAAGCTTAGCTTTTTTAAGTCTTAACTTAAAACTGGAAAGATTAGTTTTGATTACTTTTTTTAATTCTTTTACATCCACTTCTACCTGATATAAATAACCAAAAAGTTCTATAGCTCTTTTTAAAGCAAGTTGATACTGTTTCATAAAATTTATACTCATTTCAGCACATCCTATGCTACCAGCATATTTTTCTACTGAAGGATTACAGAGATAGGAAGGTTTACACTTTTTTATAGAACATACATAACAATCTTTTATATACTGTAAATTTTTAACCTTTTTTAAATAAGCATAGGCTACAAAAACAGGTATTGCTTCATAAGCACTTAAATTTATTTTAGCCGTATCAAAGTGAATTTTATAAGAATTAGCTACTTTTTCTACTTGACTTTTTAGTTTTTTTAAAGAAAAATAACTATTACATGTGAGCTTGCAATTCCAGTTTTCAAACTCACACAATCCTTGAAGAGCTCTACATTTTGCTAACCATTTAGCATGTTCTTCTCCTTTAAAAGTAAGATTGCTAAATCCTAAAGCTCCTGGAGCTTCTGGACTACCAGGCTCATAAAACCAGGAAGGAAAAGACTGAGTTTTTCCCTGTGAGATAAATATAAAAACCACAGCAAGGGAATAAAAGAAAATTCTAAAAAATTTTTTTAAAAATTTTTGTATTATTTTTGAATAGGGCATGGAGCCCTTCCTTGTATAATTTTGGGGAGGGCATAAAACCCTCCGCTACATTTTGTTTTTGGGAGGGCATAAAGCCCTCCTCTCCACGGGCATTATTGGCTCTGGCTTGTTTCTCTTTCTAACTCCTGCTGAGCTTTATAAGCTTTGAATTCTTGATAAAGGATATCTTCATCTTTTGGATTATTTAAACCAGCTTCTTTAGCAATATTACTAATCATTTCTTTTACAGTTTCTGGTTGCAGTCCAACTGCTGCACAAACCATATATCCTCCTTCTGGAGTTTGAAATACTCTAGAAGCTAAAACTCTACTACCTGTAAGATACTGATTAGCTACCTGTTTAGCAACTTCCTCAAAAGTGCTACCTATAGCCCGTTTTTTATTAGCTATAGTGCGGGACTTATATCTTTTTACCATGGTTTTTACTCTTAATCCTAATTCTCTTGCAAGTTCTGATCTGGCATCTGCAATAGCCTCATCTTCTGCTATACTTACTTCATCAGAAGTAGCTGCTGGATTACATTTACAGGTAGCAACTCCTCCTTCCATATTCCGATATTTATTACAAAAATCCATCCAGGGAAAAGACACAGGAGCAGGTTTAGGCTGCTGTTGGGCTCCTCCTCCACAACCTAAAAGCCCTACACATACTCCTGCTAATGCTCCTAACCACCAACCTTTTTTGAATAAATCCCTCCTCATCCTTCCACCTCCTTTTTATTAGGTTTGTTTTTATACAAAAATTTATACATTTGCAT
>CAZQIW010000144.1:0-2937 GCA_964593845.1 uncultured Thermodesulfatator sp.
AATAATTCAAGTTCAGAGTTAAGATGAAGTAGTAAATAAGTGTTACACTCTATATTTCCATAAAGAGAAAGTGTGCAATTCACATGAGTTCGCTGTTTAGTAGTTACAACTAAGGATGGACTTCCTTGGGGCTCTCCACTGGTATAATTCACATTTAAAATGTTGTTAGTAATCCGAAGACAGCAGGCATTAGCCTTGGTAAGAGTTTTTACAGAAAAGACAAAATCTGTAATAAATCCGTGAAGCTCTTCATCTATAAAAGAAATATCACGAATCTCCATAATTCACCACTATTTTTAAATAATTATCTTTTTCCATTTCTAAATTTAATAAAGCTTCTTTAAGATTTTCAAAAGCCACTTTATGGTTCATCTTTTTTAGAGTTTCTGCAAGAGAAGTTATAGTTTTAGGAAGTTTAACAATTTCTTTTTGAGTATAACAAAAAGAAGGAATAATTTCTATTTCATTAGAAATTACCATCATGGGATCAAAACATACTTCAGAAAAATATATTCCTACCAAGATAAGCCTTCCTCCTTTTTTGACCTTGGGGATTTCTTCTGAAAAAGCATAAGGAATTACTGGATCTTCTCCTGCACAATCTACTACCACAGTGTATTCTTTTTCAGGAACTTCTTGCAATACTTCATAAGTAGTAAATCCTAAGGAATTAGCAAAAGCTCTTCTTTTTTCTCTTATTTCACAAATTTCTACTTGCCAGCCTTCGCTTTTTAATAAAAGTGCAGCACAGAGTCCTACTGGTCCACTTCCTACAACTAATGCTTTTTTTCCTAAATAAGCACATTTTTCACTTAAGTTCAAAACTCTCAACCCTATCAAACATATTTCTCCAAAATGCACAATTTCTGGATCGTTTATTTCTATTGCATTTTCTGCCTTTACTACTGCATATTCTGCAAACCCTCCATCTTTTCCTATTATTCCGTAATAAGCCATTTTTTCACAAAGATTTGGTCTTCCAGCACGACAATACTCACATTTTCCACAAGAAATAAGAGGTGCTACAGTAACCACTTTCCCGAGTTTATTTTTTTCAACCTTTTTTCCTACTTCTACTATAACCCCACCAAATTCATGACCAGGAATAAAAGGAACAGGTTGAAAAAGTTTTGGCCCTGCTATAAATTCATCTACATCAGTTTGACATATTCCACAAGCAGTTACTTTAATAAGGACTTCATCATCCTGAATTTTAGGAATAGGCACTTCTTCAAACCTTAAATCCCTTCTCCCATAATATCTCCATGCTTTCATTATTTCTCCTTGTCAAATTTGTTTTTTTATTCTGTTTTATTTTATTTTATCTCTTTGGGTTGTCAATTATAATTTTTAAAAAGTATATTTTATAGACTTGAAAAAATTTTTTCGTTGTTTAATATTGTTAATTTAAAAAATATTTAAGGTAAAATTCCTAAAAAGGAGCTTTATATGAATGAAAAGAATTTTAAAAAATCAAAAAAGATATTTTTAGCAGGATTAAGTCTTTTTTTGGTTTTCTTTTTTATATTTAACCTGGCTTTTTCCAGAGAGAAAACTGATAATATTTACAAGTATCTCAAACTCTTTTCTCAGGTTTTAAACCTTATAGAAGAAAATTATGTAACTGATGTTAGTCCTAAAAAATTAATTTATGGAGCTATTAATGGAATGCTCAGTTCTCTTGATCCCTATTCCTGTTTAATGAAACCTGAGGAATATAAAGAGCTGGAAATAGAAACTAAAGGTAGTTTTACAGGAATTGGAATAGAAATAACTATTAAGGATGATATTTTAACAGTGGTAGCTCCTATTGAGGACACTCCAGCTTGGAGAGCTGGTATTAAACCAGGCGATAAAATTTTAAAAATTAATGACAAACCCACTAAAGGAATGAGTCTGCTTGAGGCTGTAAAACTTTTAAGAGGACCGAAGGGAACTAAAGTCACCATTACTATTCTTAGGAATGAGAAAGATATTAAAGTAATAACCTTGGTAAGGGATGTAATTCCTATAAAAAGCGTAAAATATAAGTTTTTAGAACCTGGCTATGCCTATGTAAGAATTACAAGTTTTCAGGAAAAAACTGCTAAGGAATTGAGAAAAGCTCTTAAAGAATTGGAAAAAAGAGAAAAAGTTAAAGGACTCATCCTGGATTTAAGATATAATCCAGGAGGGCTCCTTCGTTCAGCTGTAGATGTTTCTGACGAATTTATGGATAACGGGACTATTGTTACTATTAAAGGAAAAAACAAAAATAGCAAAATGGTATTCAAAGCTAAACCTAATCCTCCAGATAGTAAACACAGATATCCCATTGTAATTTTAATTAATCACGGCACAGCTTCAGCAGCTGAAATTGTAACTGGGGCTTTGAAAGATAACAAAAGAGCTCTTGTTCTTGGAGAAAAAAGTTTTGGTAAAGGGAGGGTTCAATCTGTAATACCTCTTGAAGATGGATATGCAGTAAAATTAACTACTGCTTTTTATTATACCCCAAGTGGCACTTGTATAGATAAGGTAGGAATTAAACCAGATATAGAGATTCCTAATTTGGATCTTTCAAAAGTGAAAGTAAAGTCTTTTCATAAAACTAAAAAGAAAGAAAAGAAAAAAGAAAATATTCCAGTTAGCATTTGGCCCAATCCTGAAAAGGATTTTCAAGTAAAAATGGCTCTTTCTATACTGAAAAATATAAAAGCGATTGCTAAGCTGAAGTATTAATGCTGGATTTTAAAATTTTTCTTCTTTTAACACCTCCTTTATTACTTGCTCTTACAGTCCATGAGTTTTCTCATGGACTAATGGCTTATCTTTTAGGAGATCCTACTCCAAAACTTGCTGAGAGATTGACTTTAAATCCTTTTAAACATCTTGACCCTTTAGGAACTATAGCTTTATTTTTAACTCAAGCTATTGGCTGGGCAAAGCCTGTTCCTA
>CAZQIW010000145.1:0-2843 GCA_964593845.1 uncultured Thermodesulfatator sp.
ATCTCCTTCTTTCAAACTAAATCTTATTTGTAAGAGGAACATAAAGCCCTCTGCTACATTTCATTTTTTCGGGCGGGATAAATCTTGTCCTTACATTTGATTTTTTGAAGGGGATACCCCCCTTCCGCTACAAATTGCTTTTAATGTTTATATAAATGGGAAACCGTATATCACTTACAAAGGAAATGGATGGCAACCTTTGAAATTTTCTCAGTTTATGACCGAATACTTGACATATCATGGATGGGTTCCACTAATTTATTGGAAATAAAAATTAAAACTTTTAACGGGCGTAAAGCCCGCCTTTACTTTTTTTGATTCCCCTGTGAAAAACTTTCCTAAACTTCTCTGCAAGTTTTTTTCTTGTAAAAGTATATCGTAAATCATATCGGATATTTTAGGATTATTTAATTTCTTTTTTTGAAAAAAACATGCTAATTACTTTTTGTGTGGTAAGATTATAATTGAACTATTGCAAGAAGATTTTAATTGAAATTAAAATTAAAAAATTACAGAGGAGGGCTTTTTTATGATACCAAGATATACACGACCAGTTATGGCTGATTTGTGGAGTCCAGAAGAAAAGCTTAGAGCTTGGTGTTTAGTAGAGTTTTATGCCTGTGAGGCTTGGTATAAACTGGGAAAAGTTCCAGAAAAGGATTACCAGATTATTAAAGAAAAACTCCAGCCCTATATGGAAAAAGGATTTACTTCAGAAAACCTAAAAAGAGTTGAGGAGATAGAAAAAGAAACCAAGCACGATGTTATAGCCTTTTTGACCCACCTTGCAGAAATTATAGGTCCATCTGCCCGTTATTTGCACTTAGGGATGACTTCCTCAGATATGCTTGACACTGCTATGGCATGGCTTATGAAAAGAGCCATGCAAATTATAATAGAAGATCTGCAAAGGATAAAGGAAGTTTTAAAAGAAAGAGCTTATGAGTTTAAGGATACTTTAATGATTGGAAGGACTCATGGAATTCATGCTGAGCCAATTACTTTTGGTTTAAAACTTGCTCTCTGGTATGAGGAAATGAAAAGAAATGAAAAAAGATTAGAAAATGCTCTGGAAACCATTTCTTATGGAAAGATTTCAGGAGCAGTGGGAACTTTTGCTCATGTCCCACCAGAGGTAGAAGCCTATGTATGTGAGAAGCTGGGCTTAAAACCAGATCCTATTTCCAATCAGGTGGTGCAAAGGGATAGATATGCAGAATACATGGCTTCTCTTGCAATTCTTGGCACCACAGTGGAAAAAATAGCTACAGAAATAAGACATCTTCAGAGAACAGAAGTGCTTGAGGCAGAAGAATATTTCTCTCCAGGGCAGAAAGGTTCCTCAGCTATGCCTCATAAAAGAAATCCTATACTTTCTGAAAATCTTTGCGGTCTTGCAAGGCTTTTAAGAGGATATCTTATGCCAGCTCTTGAAAATGTAGCTCTCTGGCACGAAAGAGATATTAGTCATTCCTCAGTAGAAAGAGTAATAGTGCCTGATGCCACAACTGTAGCTGATTTTATGCTGGTAAGGCTGGAAGGCTTACTTAAAAAATTAGTAGTCTATCCTGAAAATATGAAAAAGAACTTTAATTTACTGAAAGGATTGATTTTCTCCCAGCAGGTAATGTTGTGTTTAACAGAAAAAGGAATGACCAGAGAAGAAGCCTATAAAATTGTTCAGGAACTGGCAATGAAAGTATGGCAGGATAGAACCCTTAATTTTAAGGATTTAGTATTGAAGGACGAGAGAATTTTAAAAGTCCTTTCTGTTGAGGAAATTGAGAGAATTTTTGATATAAGTTACTATTTAAGATATGTGGACACAATTTTTGAGAGGGTATTTGGAAATTAATGGCTCAGAAGGTTGTAGCTGGATTGATTAAAAAAGGAAATAAATTTTTACTGGTTAGAAGACCTTTAAATAAGAAAAGAGGAGGATTATGGGAGTTCCCAGGAGGAAAGGTAGAAGAAGGTGAAACCTTAGAAGAGGCTATAAAAAGAGAGCTTAAAGAAGAGCTGGATATAGAAGTTCGTGTAAAAGGAGTGCTGAGCGAAGTTAAATATAATTATCCAGAGGGTGAGATAGAGCTTTATTTACTTGAGGTAGAAAGTAATGAAGAACCTGAGTTAAAAGAGGCTATAGAAAAGAGATGGGTAAGTGTGGAGGAAGCAGAGGAGCTGGAGCTTTGTCCTGCTGATAGGGAGTTGATAAGAAAAATTAAAGACTTGTAAAAAATAAAAAATAGGTTAAGTTTATAGGAGAGCTGGAGGGTGGGCGGTTAGCTCAGGGGTAGAGCGCCACCCTCACACGGTGGAGGTCGCTGGTTCAAATCCAGCACCGCCCATTTTTCCTCCTTGCTCCCTTTTTTAAAAGGGGGCCAAAAAGACCAAAAGGAGGGAAATATGGTAGAATTGTGGAGACCTGTTAAAAGAATCCGTAAGTGGGAAACTCTCTTTATTATTCATCCTGATCGTGTAGATGAGAAAGATCAGGTTTTCCAAAAAATTAAGGAAATTGTAGAGTCTAAGGAAGGTGGAATTTTAAAAATTGATGAATGGGGGATGAGAAAACTTGCTTATCCTATTCAGAAAAAGAATCATGGCTATTATGTATTAATAGAATTTTACGGGCTTGCAGAGCTTCCCAAGGCTTTGGAAGATTTTTTTAGGATTGACGAAAGAGTTATTAGATATATTATTGTAAAACTTGCTGATAGGTATTCTCCTTCTCAGGAAGCAGAGAACAAAGAAGAAAGTGCTTAATTAAAAATTTATAGGAGGGTGAAATAATGGATAATGTTATTATAAAGAAAAGAACTTTTGCCAGAAAGAAGTTTTGC
>CAZQIW010000146.1:0-2725 GCA_964593845.1 uncultured Thermodesulfatator sp.
TACTTTAAGACCATAAGCTACATTCTCAAACACGGTAAGATGTGGAAAAAGAGCAAAATCCTGAAAAACAAAACCAATATGTCTTTTTTGTGGAGGTAGATCGTTAACCAATTCATTATCAATCCAGATTTTGCCTTTATCTGGTTTTATTAAACCAGCAATAATAGATAAAAGAGTGCTTTTCCCTTCTCCACTTGGACCCAAAATCACATGAAATTCGCCTTTTTTTACTTCTAAAGATAGGTCATTCAAAACAACCTGGTTTCCAAAATTTTTTGTAATATTTTCAAGAACAACGCTCATTTTTTTAGCCTGCTTTTAAATATAAGTAAAGATACAAAAGAAAAGACTGTTAAAATAAAAGCCAGAGCTCCTGCTGAAGACAAATTTCCTCCCATGGCTTCCATATAAATAGCAATAGTCATAGTCTCGGTTTTCCCAGGAATACAGCCAGCAACCATAGCTGTAGCTCCAAATTCTCCCATTGCCCTTGCCCAGGTCATAACCAAGCCTGCCCAAATTCCACTTTTGCTTAAAGGTAAAATTACCCGTCTAAAAGTATAAAAAGAAGAAGCTCCAAGGGTAGCTGATGCTGAAAGGAGATTTTTTGGGATACTAAGAATGGATTCCTTAACTGTTTTAATAAAAAATGGAGCAGCTACAAAAAATTGAGCAATGATAATCCCTTTCTTAGTAAAAATAACTCCTAAACCCCAGTTGTTTAATACTTTACCAACTATCCTCTCTCCTCCTAATAAAATTAAAAGAGCAAGACCTGAAACCAGAGGAGGTAAAACAATAGGTATGTCTAATAAAGTATCCAGCAAAACTTTACCCCTAAATTCTTTTAGAGCTAAAAAATAAGCTATCGGTAAACCTAAAAAAAGCGTTAAAGCTGTGACTCCTAAAGAGGTCTCAATACTTACCCAGATAGCAGAAAGAACAAGTGTGGAATGTATTTGATACCACAGCTCCTGCAAAGAAGTAGTGGTAAGTAAAGTTATTAAAACTAAAATAATAAAAGTAAAAAATAGCCCTGCAATAAAAGAAATACCTAAATCAAATAATATAGAATGATGCTTTAAATGCGATAAGCTCATTTTTATTCTTCAGGAATTAATCTTACTTTTATATCAGCTGGTTTTCCAAAATAAGCACAGCTTAAAACAATAATATCCACACCAGTAGCTGCATATTTTTCTATATTTGTTTCATTTATACCACCAGCAGCAGCTATTTTTGTGCCTTTAGCTTCTTGGCGTGCCAGTTCTACTACTTTTTTCACTTCATCTACACTAAATTTATCAAGTTGTAAAATATCTACTCCCGCCTTAATAGCTTTATATGCCATTTCCATATCTTTGACTTCTACAGTAATTTTCTTCTCAACCACTTTCTTTTTTATTTTTTCTAAATCCTGGAAAAATTTCTCATATCCTCCATAAAAATTCAAATGTTCTCCAAAAACTAAAATAGTTTCTGACAAACCCAAACGATGAGGCAAGGCTCCACCAGCTAAAATAGCTTTTATACAAATCTTCTTTCCTAAAGGGAAACTTTTCCTTGTAGTTACAACTGAAACATCTGGATTAACTTTCTTAGCAAGTGAAACCAATTTATGAGTTCTCGTTGCTATTCCACAGGCATATTCAAGCAAAATCTGTGTAACTTTCCATATTTTATGTAAATCTCCAGCCTTTCCCTTTCCTACTAAAAAAGTTTCTCCTTCTTTTACACTTGTTCCAGAGGGTTTAAAAACTTCTGTAGTTATATTAAATTTTTTAAAAATTCTATCCACCTCTTCAGTGCAACAGAGAATCATGTCATGACGGGCAGTATAAGTTATAGAGCCTTTTTTATCTCCTATTTCAAGAATCGCAGTTGTTAAATCAAAATAAGGAACATCTTCTGTAACAATCCTTTCTATTTCTTCTTCAGTAAAAATAACCACTCTTAATCCACCTATAGTTTTAGTTTTTAATTATTCAGCCACTTTAAAACCAAAATGAGCAAATATTTTCTTTCCTTCTGTTAAAAGAAACTTTATGTATTTTTGAGCTAACTTGGGATGGGGAGTTTCTTTCATTACACATACAGGGATCATAGCGATACAATTTACCTCTTTTGGGATAGGTATAATTCTTACCTTTCCTGATTGCACTGCATCAGCATGCCAAACAATGCTTGCATCAGCATTTTTTCCCTCAATCCAGTGCACTAACTGCTTTACAGTCACACCTCTTGCTACAATTTGCATTTTATCTTCTTTAAGTCCTGCTTTTTTAAAAATCTTCTGACTCACTTTACCAATAGCACAAGCTTTAGGATCTCCCAAAACCAAACGAACCTCTTTTTTAATAAAATCTTTTAATCCATTAACTTTTTCATTTCCTAAGGGAGTAATAACCACAGGAATATGATAAGCAATAGGGAAATATTTTTTAACATAACCTTTCTTCTTGAGTATCTTAGCCCATCTCTCAGAACCTGGGATAAATACATCAGGCTTTTGTCCAGCTAATATTTTGTTCCCCAATCTGCCACTTCCTTCATAGTCATAAACAACTTGGACATGGTAGTGTTTTTCAAATTCTTTACCGATTACATCTAAAGGCAAACGCATCCCTGCTCCAGCAAAAACAAGCAAATAATCTCCTGCCCATACATGAAAAGGAAATATTACAAATACAAGTGCTAACAAACACTTTTTCATATTTTTCTCCTT
>CAZQIW010000147.1:0-2714 GCA_964593845.1 uncultured Thermodesulfatator sp.
GTTAACAAGCTGGAAGAACTGTTAAAACAGGTTAAATTCCAGGCAGGATCAAGAGAAGAAGGTAACATATTTGGAAAAAGCCCTGCAAAAGCCCAGGCAGAAAATCCAAGAATTGCAAGAGAGGATCCTATCCAGGCTGTGAGATATTTTTTGTTTATTAAACCTGCTGGAACAAGAATAAAGCCAAAGATTGATAAGAGTGGAAATACAAGCAAGATAGGATATTTTTCGTAATTTACCCAAAGTTTGGTAGAGAGGTAAGAGCCGAATAAGAAAAGCCCTGCAAGAACTATAGTTACCGCCCAAAGCTTTTTAGCAAGTATTTCTGCTCTTTCAGAAAGAGCCCCAGTAGTTTTAAATGCAATCCAGTTAGCTCCATGCATGGCAAAACAAAATACAAAAAGAAGTCCTCCCAAAATTCCATAAGGATTTAAAAGAGTAAAAAAACTGCCGTGATAGATTCCGTTTTTATCAATGGGTATGCCCTGGAAGATATTGGCAAAAGCTACTCCTAAAAGGAAAGGAGGAAGCACACTTCCCAAGAAAAAGGCAAGATCCCAAAGTGTCTTCCATACAGGAGATTCAAACTTGTTTCTATACTCTATAGCTACGCCTCTTATAATCAGGCAAAAAAGCAGAAGTAGGAGAGCAGAATAAAGTGCACTGAACATTACAGCATAGGTTTTAGGAAAGGCTGCAAAAGTGGCTCCTCCTGCAGTAATTAGCCAGACTTCATTTCCATCCCAAAAAGGTCCTATACTTTGATAAACAGCCTTTCTATCTTCTTCATTTTTCCCAAGAAGATAGATCAGACTTCCTGCTCCAAGATCAAAACCATCCAGCACAAAATAACCTGTCCATAACACTGCCCAGAGAATAAACCAAATTATTTGATAGATGTTGCCTTCCATGTTTTCACCTCCTTTTTAAAAATTTTAATAAGTAACTTCTGCACTATTATTTTCTGATGGTTCAGGTCCTTTTCTGGCGTGATAGGCTATTAACCAGAAACAGATAAGTCCAAGAAGAGTATATACCACTATAAAAGCAGGTAAAGAAATATTAACTTGAGTTGTAGAAATAGGGGATACAGCATCACTGGTTTTCATAAGACCATAAACAATCCAGGGCTGTCTTCCAACTTCAGCAACCAACCATCCAAACTGGCAGGCAAGATAGGGTAAAGGAAGATTTATAAGAAGAAGTCTCAAAAGATTTGGGGAGTTTTCAGGATTTTCTCTTTTGACCACAGCCCATATACCAAGCACTATAAAAAGAAATCCAAGTAAAACCATAAGTCTGAAACTCCAGAAGGTTAAAGTCACAGGTGGTCTTTCATCCTTGGGACATTCTTTTAACCCTTTGACTTCGGCTTTAAAGTTGTGATAGGAGAGAAAACTTAAAAGTCCAGGTATTTTGATAGCCTCAACCACATTTTTTTCTTTAGCTTCATCAGGTATAAGAATAAGACTGAAATCTGCTCCTTTTTTGGTTTCCCAGATAGCTTCCATCGCAGCAAGTTTGCTGGGCTGAGTTTTAGCTATTTCAGAACCATGAAAGTGTCCTGTAATAACTACAAAAATTGCACACACCAAAGTCCATATTGCTGCAACTTTAAAAGACTTCTTGAAAAAAGTAATTTCTTTTTTTCTTAAAAGATGCCAGGCTGAAATTCCAAGCACAAAAAATCCTGCTAATACATATCCAGAAGGCACAGTATGAAGAAATTCCAGCCATCCAAAAGGATTGGTAACAACAGACCAAAAACTTGTGAGTTCTGCTCTTCCATTTCTAATAATATAACCTACTGGATGCTGCATCCATCCATTGGCAAGTAAAATCCAAAAAGCAGAAATATTTGAAGCTGCGGCTGTAAGCCAGATAGCTGCTGTGGTAACCTTAGGACTCAGTTTGTTCCACCCAAACCACCACACCGCAATAAAAGTTGACTCAAGAAAAAAGGCAAGGGTAGCTTCTATAGCTAAAAGAGAGCCAAAAACATCTCCTACATACTCAGAATAATAACGCCAGTTGGTTCCAAATTGGAATTCTAAAGTAATACCAGTAACAACCCCCAGCCCGAAGTTAATAAGAAAAAGTTTTCCCCAAAAACGTGCAGCTCTCTTGTAATCCTCATCCCCGGTTTTTAACCACAGAGTCTGATAAATAGCTGTTAAAATAGACAATCCCAAGGTTAGAGGAACAAAAAGAAAATGAAACATAGATGCTGCTGCAAATTGTAACCTTGATAACCACACTACATCCATCTTTTCACCTCCTTGTTAAAAGTAACTTTTGAAACTTTTGTTAGTTTTAAAATTTTATCTATTCTTTAAAAATAGTCAAGTAATAATTTTTATCATTTAAGAATGATTATACAGAAAAATTTCGGTTTTTTAGAAATTCTCTTGAAAAATTAAAGTTCTAATCTAAACTTTAAAGCTAAATTTAAAAATTTAACTCAAATTCAAAATAAGGGGTGTTAGAGTATGGAGAAAGTAGAGGTTGAGATTGGTGCAGGTGCACCTATTATTATTGAAACTGGAGAGTATGCCAAGCTTGCAGATGGATCTGTGATTGTAAGACAAGGAGATACAGCGGTTTTAGTAACAGCAGTAATGGGAGAAAACTTAGTTGAAGGAATAGATTTTGTCCCTCTTTCTGTAGATTACAGAGAACAAGCTTCTGCCTGGGGAAAAATTCCAGGGGGGTTT
>CAZQIW010000148.1:0-2576 GCA_964593845.1 uncultured Thermodesulfatator sp.
ATGCTGTAATTGGAGTTTACTTTTATGATAGTTCTGTGGTAGAAATAGCCAAGGATACAAAACTATCACAAAGAGGAGAGCTTGAAATAACGTCTGTTAATATAAAATACTTAGAAAAGGGAAAACTCAAAGTAAAACTTTTGGGAAGAGGTTTTGCCTGGTTTGACGCTGGAACGCACGACAGTTTTCTTGAAGCAGGAGAATTTGTGGCTACTATTGAAAAGAAAACCGGATTGATGATAGGTTGTATTGAAGAAATAGCCTATCGCAACGGATGGATAAATAAAGATGAGCTTCTTAAACTGGCAGAACCATTAAAGAAAACAGAATACGGAAAGTATTAATAAAAATTGTGGAGGAAGAGTAAATGCCTTTTGAATTTAAAAAATTAGAGATCCCGGATGTAATATTAATTATTCCAAAAGTTTTTGAGGATGACCGAGGGTTTTTTATGGAAACTTTTAAGATCTCAGATTTTAAAGCTTATGGTATTTCTTATGAATTTGTTCAGGATAATCATTCTAAGTCTAAAAAAGGGGTTTTGAGAGGTTTACATTACCAGTTATATCCTAAAGCTCAGGGAAAACTTGTCAGGTGTATAAGAGGGAGAATTTGGGATGTAGCAGTGGATATAAGAAAAGGTTCTCCTTGGTATGGAAAGTGGGTTGCAGTGGAGCTTTCAGAAGAAAATAAATTAATGCTCTGGATACCACCAGGTTTTGCACATGGTTTTGTAGCTTTGGAAGATGCAGAAATAATTTATAAGTGCACAGCTGAATATGCTCCAGAGCTTGATAGAGGAATTATCTGGAACGATCCGGAACTTGCAATTAACTGGCCTGTGGAAAAGCCTATTTTATCACCTAAGGATGCAAAACTTCCTTTTTTAAAAGATGCGGAAAATAACTTTGTATACAAGGAGTGATTTTATGAAATTTCTTATCACTGGTGGAGCAGGATTTATAGGAAGTGAATTTGTAAGACAGGCTGTAAAGAAAGGCTCTCAGGTTGCAGTAATAGATAAACTTACTTATGCAGGAGATTTAGAAAGGCTTAAAGAAGTTTGGGACTCTATCAGCTTTTACAAGGCAGATATTACCAATTCTGAATTCGTAGAATATATTTTTGATAAAGAAAAACCCAATGTGGTAATCCATTTTGCAGCAGAATCCCATGTTGATAGAAGTATTTTAAATCCTGAGGACTTTCTGAAATCTAACATATTGGGTACATACACTCTTTTAGAAGTCTCACGAAGATACAGTATAAAGCTTTTTATAAACATTTCTACAGATGAGGTTTACGGAGAACTTGGGGAAACTGGTAAATTTACAGAAGAAACTCCTCTCAAGCCCAATTCTCCCTATTCAGTAAGTAAAGCCAGTGCAGATATGCTTGGAAGAGCTTATTTTAGAACTTACGGGCTTCCTGTTATAACAGTTAGACCAAGTAATAATTATGGTCCTTGGCAATATCCTGAAAAACTTATCCCTGTTGTAATTATTAAAGCTTTGCAAAATGAATTTGTTCCAGTTTATGGAAAAGGTTTAAATGTGAGAGAATGGTTATATGTAGAAGATTGTGCAGAGGCTATTTTTGCCATTATAGAAAAAGGAAAACCAGGAGAAATTTACAATGTGGCAAGTGGCGAGGAGCGAAGAAACATAGAAGTGGTAAAAGCTATTCTGGATCTGCTGGGCAAATCTTATGACTTAATAAAGTTTGTTGAAGATAGACCTGGGCATGATTTTCGCTACAGTATGGATTTTAGTAAAGTGATGAAAGAGTGTGGATGGAAGCCAAAAACTAAGTTTGAAGAAGGACTTGAAAAGACTGTAAAGTGGTATTTAAACCACAAAGAGTGGTTGTTTAAAAAAGTGGAAGAACTTAAAGAATATTGGAAAAAGGTATATAAATGAGAATTCTCATTAGCGGTGCTAAAGGACAGCTCGGGCGGGAGTTTGTTAGAAAATTAGAGAAGGAGGGGAGAGATTTTTTAGCTCTCGGACGAGATAAATTGGATGTAAGCAATTTGAAACAGGTATTGCAGGTTTTTGAAGAATATAAGCCTGATATAGTTATAAATTGTTCAGCTTATAATCTGGTTGATAAAGCTGAAGAAGAAAAGGAAATAGCTTTTAAAACTAACGCTATAGGTCCAAGAAATTTAGCTTTTGCGTGTGAAAAGTATAAAGCATTTTTAGTGCATTACAGCACAGATTATGTATTTGATGGTAAAAAGGAAGGTCTTTACACTGAGGAAGATAAACCTGCACCTTTAAATGAGTATGGGAAAAGTAAATATTTGGGAGAAATTCTTCTTAAAGAAGAAACTGATAAATACTTAATTTTTAGAGTTAGTTGGGTTTACGGGGAAGGGAAGCAAAGTTTTATATATAAACTTATGCAGTGGGCAGAAACTCAAGAGTATTTAAGGATTGTCTGCGATGAATTTTCTGTACCAACATCTACCAGAACTATAGTTGAAGTAACATTAAAAGCAATAAATGCAGGGTTAACAGGTTTATATCATCTTGTAAACTCAGGTTACGCCTCTCGCTACGAATGGGCAAAGG
>CAZQIW010000149.1:0-2525 GCA_964593845.1 uncultured Thermodesulfatator sp.
ATTTATGTTGGTGAATATGTTGAATTATTATATCATCAAAATGCAGGATATAAAAGTTCTGTAAAAATTAATGATAATAAGTGGCACATGTTAACTATTGTTACTAACACAACAGAAAGTTTGATTTATCTTGATGGTTTCTTAAAAGAAGTAGCAAATAATTATGGTTCAAATTCAAAGTTCGTAATTGAGGGATTATGGATTGGTGGTGAACAGGACTGTGTAAACGGATGCTGGGATGTAACTCAGCAATTTAAAGGTATAATAGACGAAATTCGCATTTACAATCGTGCTTTAACAGAGGATGAGATAAAAGCACTTTATGAACAGTATCAACAGGCGCTTCAAGAAAGTAATGCATCAGAGCAAACATCTGGCACTCAGACTTCTGAAACTCAAACATCTGATGAGAGTCAGGACAATGAAGGCATATCCTTAGTTAACTGGATGAGTGGCGGTGGTGGTAAAAGCAGTGGAGGAGGATGCACTGTTAATCCTTCAGCTAAATTTGATCCCACATTTTTGATTGTAATATTAAGCATGATGTTTAAAATATATAGAAGGAGGAAAGGTTTTAAAAAAGTTTTATAAAAAAAAGCAGGTGGGAATAAATCCTATGGTTTGTATATTGCAGGAGGGGATAAATTTTCCCGCTACAATATTAATCTGGACAAAATTTATAGAAATATTGTTATAATTTGATTATTGGTGGGGATAAACCCCACCACTACATTTATTGTGGGAGGGTTTAAGATAAAGCGGGAGTGTTTGAAAAATATTTTTAAATTAAGAAAAATTGTAGCGGCGGGCTTTATGCCCGCCTATGATCTGGGAGGGGATAACCCTCCTACATATTTTTTTGATAAATTAAGTATGGAAAAAGAAATATATTGCGGGAGGAACCTATGTTTGTAAGGTTTCTTCTGCTATTTTTCACTCTCTTTCTTTTTCTGATAACCAATGGATGGGCTGATCCTTTTTTGAGTTATCCAGGCACCAGGGCAAAAGCCATGGCAGGGGCTTTTGTTGCTGTGGCTGACGATTCTTCTGCCTGCTGGTATAACCCTGCTGGTTTGGCTATGAGGAGCACCGATTTTACCATTGAATTTTCTCAGGCGCCAGGATTAAATGAATATGGAGAATACACTAATAATAAGACCAGTGTTTTTTTGGGAATTAAAGGTGGAGATGAAAAAAGTGGAATAGGATTATTTCTTTATTCACCTTATCATATAAATTACTATTTCAAAGTTCCTGATGACAGTGGTTATTATGATTATATATTGGGTTATCTTGACGAAACTCTTTATATTTTTGGATTGGCCGGAGCCTGGGGGAATGAATTTTTAAAATTTGGTATAACTCTGGAGTGGGTTTATCTTTCTTTTGGAAATTCTACTTTCTATGGATATAAGAGCTACTGGGGGAGTTATGATGATATAGATATAGAAAGTTTAGAACTCTCTTCCGGAGTTTCAGCTTCTTTGGGAATATTGGTGCATCCTCTTAATTTGATGAGACACGGATCTGATCTAAAACTCGGAGCTGTTTATCGTTTACCAAGTGGAGCTCATGGGTCAAGTTTATCTTATTATGAATATGAAGACACAATAAAAAATAAAGTTATATTTAAAAAACCAGCAAGCTATGATGTGGGGGTATCAACAGGGGTTACTCTTGGAAGATTTGTTTATGTGAATTTATCTGCCCAGTATGGGGAAATAGATTATTCCACAGCTAATGAATATCTGGATTGGAAATACCAAAAAATGGCTGGAGGAGGAGAATTACGAATAGCTCTGGGAAAAAAGAGTTTTCTTTCTTTTCGCGGAGGTGCCTATTATTCAAAGCCTTCTAAAGATAATATTTTAAAAGTTTTTGGACGAACTGGGGGAGTAGCTCTGGGACTTGGTCTACACTTTACTATTGAAGCTTCTTTTGAAAAAAGAGAGCTTGAGTTTCCTGGTAATAATGCTGATAAGATTTCTATTAACCTGATGTCCTTTTCTATTAACTGGTGTTATTAGAAAGAAAGTTTTATTAAAAAGAAAGTTATAAAAAATAGTTAAAAAGGAGGTGGGAGGTATGTTCAAGAGAGTGATTTTACTTTTTAGTTTCTTATTTTTTATTGGTTTGGTTTCTTTTGTATATGCCTCCTCTGAAGAGGAGGCGTGGGAACTATTTGAAAAAGGTAAGTCCTTTTATGAAGCAGGTAATTATAAAAAAGCCTATCGTTTTTTAAGAAAAGCAATAGAGATAGTGCCCGAGGATGGAAAGCTGAAAATCAGAAAGACAAAAACTGTTTATAAAGAAAAGTGTAAATTTTTACCTGTTGGAAGAACTTTTAAAACCATCTGCAAAAGCTTACCCGAAGAAGAGGTTTATTTTGTAACACGAGATTATTATCCCAATGAACTTCTTGCCAAAATAAGTGTTTACATAGAGCCGCCTTATCTTGAAATTGAAAGATTTAATTTTATAGACGAGAATGGAAATGAAATATTTGAAGCAGGAGAAAAAGCCTA